>JAGLYT010000062.1 GCA_023132075.1 bacterium | reverse complement strand
TTCTATCTTTTCTTTGCTTAGTCCATGTGACCATTGAATAAATAATTCCTTGGATTCGGAATTAATTAAAAGGATTACACATGTTTCCGCATCTACAATATCAGCTGCCCTATCGACAATAATCTTAAATATCGCATTTAATTCTAATGTTGAACTAATTTCCTGCTTTATTTTATATAAAATCGAAAGATCTTCTACTTCTTCTTCTAATTTAACTTTTTGATCTATAAGATTTTTCATTAATTGCTGATTAGCCATTTTTAATTTTTTGGCTTTTATTGCTCTATCAACTATAAAAAGAAGTTCCTTGGATTCAAATGGTTTAGTTATATAATCAAACACTCCTTTTCTTAATGCGTCTTGTGCTGTTTCTACCGAAGCATAAGCAGTAATTATAATAGTCATTATTTCCGGATCATTTTTTTTAATTGCCTCAATAATTTGGAGTCCATCAATATCAGATATTTTCAAATCGGTTATTACCAAATCAAAAATGTTCTTTTTCGCACGGTCAAGCCCTTCTCTTCCTGTAGACGCAACTGTTGTTTTATGTCCCGCTTCCGTTAAAATATCCATGAGTAAATCCCGCATAACACCTGCATCATCTATTACTAAAATATTCGTTTCCTGTTTCACAATAAAACCTCTTTTTAAAAAAAATTAATTCTTCTAATTATTCCTTTTCTCTTCTCTATCATAGAAACATTAAATCTAAATGTCAACTAAAAATAAAAATTTAAAAAAATAAATAACGGGCTATTTCAAAATAAACAACAATAGTGGTTGCGTCTACTACAGTGGTGATAAAAGGACTTGCCGATACCGCAGGGTCAAGTCCGATCCGTTTACATAGTAAGGGCAACAATGCTCCGGTTACCGTAGAAATAGTGATTACTAATAATAATGATAATCCCACTAAAATTCCCAACCGGAAACTAAATCCATATACTAGAAAAACAACAATCATTCCTGCTATTCCTATTAATAATCCCACAGATAATCCGGCAAAAATCTCTTTGCAGATTATTTTCCATATTTGATTTAACCCGATTTCACCGGTAGCCAGTCCTCTAACTACCATTGTCAGGGATTGCGAGCCGGCGTTTCCTCCTGTATCCATTAACATAGGAATAAAACAAGTAAGCACAATTAATGTCTCTAACATATGGGAATAATTTTTGATTAATCGTCCGGAAATAAAGACCTCAATTAATAAAAGAATAAATAACCAAATAAGCCGGTTTTTTGCTAAAACAAAAACCGAAGCACGGCCATAATTTATTTGTACCGCATCGTGCACACTGCTGATTTTCCCCATTCCATAAATATCTTCAGACGTTTCTTCTTCCATGACATCAACTACATCGTCTATAGAAATAACCCCTAACAATTGATTTTCATCTCCTACTACCGGTGCAGAGAGAAGATCGTATTTACTAAATAAATGTGCAACTTCCTCCTGATCCTGATTAACGTTAATTTTAACTGTTTGAACAGCGGACATAATATTTTCCAATAACATATTAGTACTGGGAGCAGTAACCAGCTTTTGTAAGGAAACACTTCCTATTAAATGATGCCGTTCGTCGGTAATATAAACGTTGGATACATCTTCTGTTTTATGCCGACCACAAAAATCCTGCAGTTTCAATAAAGATATTCGGGCAGTCATATCTTTTTTTAATTCTAAAAACTCTGTTGTCATCACACTGCCGGCAGTATTTTCTTCATAAGTAAGGAGTTTTTTTACATCCTCTACTTTTTCTTTCTTCATTACAGCAAAAAGTTTCTTTTTAGTTTTTTCGGATAATTCCCTGAATAAATCAGCTCTTTCATCGGAAGCCATTTCATCCAAAACTTCCTTCAATTCCTGAGATTCTAAATTATCTATTAACTCTTTTTGCTGATCAAATTCCAACTCTTCAAATAAATCAATCATTCGCCCATGAGGAAGTAAATGGAAAAGAATAAATTTCTCAGAAGAAGAAAATTTCTCCCAATCTTCAGCAAGATCGATAGGATAAATTTCCTTTTGGAATTTTTTCAATTCTTCATAATTTTTTTTAGCAAGCAATTCTTTTATTTCCGGTAGAAATAAAGAAATACCATACTTCCACTTGTTTTGTTTCATTATTATCCCTGTTTTTTATCTTGAGCAGGTAAAAATACCGCTTACAAAATGTTTTTTGTTAAAAAATTCAATTATTTTTTTGATTATACATAAAAAACAAAAAACTGTCAACCGATAACACTTCACAGACAGAAAGACAGTCCATAGTCCACAGTCGATAGACAACAGATAACAGACAAAAACAGGCACAAAGGCATCAAGGCACAAAAAGTACAGTTATAAGTTATTAGTTAACTACAAAAAAACAAAGACAAGGATTGGCACAAAGTGAAAAGAAAAAAAAGACAGTTGAAAGACAGTTGAATTTGCCTGTCTGTCCTCCAATCTTTAAGGAGGATCCGCCAATCTGTTAAGGCGGAATTTGAATTGGTTAAAAGATAAAAAAAATCAGTTTAAAAAAATGGGAGTTTTAAAATTAGTTTTCTAATAGGAGTTTTAAGATTTTTCTTTTAACCTCTTTCCTATTTGTTTTGGTAAGTTCAAATATGCGGGTGTCGTTTCTTTTTTTTATTTCTGCAGTAAAATAATCATGTTTTACTTTAATAGTTCCTATTATTTTCTTATTAGTTTCTAAAGCTTTCCACACAACTTTTTTAAATTGGGGAGAAAGTAATTCCATTTTTCCTATTTCATCAACAACAATAAATTCACTTTCCTGCATTGCTTTCACAATCGAATGAGTACCAATTTTATTCAACTCTTTCAAATTGACACCATATTTACTAATCCTGTAAGGACTTTTGAAATCAATATGGGCAAGCAAACCACTTTTTCCATTAAAATTTTCAATTTTAAATCCAATACGTTTGTTTTTTTCTTTAATTTCAGAAGTATAAAAGCCGCCTTGTTTACCCTTTAATTCCTTCACTATTTCTTTTATTAAAGAAGTTTTGCCGCTACAAGGCAATCCGGTCAAAAAGATATTTTTTACCATAATATGTTCTCTTGTTATTTAATAATTATTCCTGCATATCCTACAACGGAATGATAATCATGAGTAATATCTCCGCTGGTTTGGTATAAAATAAGCTGGCTGTGTCGAGCAGCTAATTTTTTACATGCATAAAGCATTGTGGCTACAGGGCCTGCTCCACACATTGAAATCCCTTCTTTTTCGACAATTGTCAATAATCCTTCCGGATCAATATTCAATATTTTTTCTATAGCGAGTTTGTCTTTTTGTTCTGCTATTTCCTGTGATTCATAATGAGTCATATCACTACTGGCGACAATCATCACCTTTTCTTCTGTAACAGACTTAGCAATTGCTTTTCCTATATCCTGACAAACATTGAGACTATAATCCTTCATACAAATGGGGACAATCTGTGCTGAAGAATTTAAGTGTTGAATAAAAGGCAATTGTACTTCTAATGAATGCTCATATAAGTGAGCTTTTTCATCTTCTTCTAAAAAAACTGAATGCGAAAGAATTTTTTCAGCTAAAGAAGAATTAATTTTTATTCCCCCAAAAGGCATTATCCATTCCCCTTCAGTCATAATTGCGGATTTTTTCCCCCTACCCGAATGATTAGGACCGATAATAATAAAAACAGAACAGGTTTTTATTTGAGAATAAACCGCCCCTGCTACTTTGCCGGAATAAATATATCCTGCGTGCGGACTAACTATCCCGATAATGTCTTGTTTTCGGGTAGAAGCAATTATGTATTGCTCAACCATTTTTTTTAATTGATAAGAATCTGCCGGATAAAACATGCCTGAATGTGCAGGTTTACGTGTTATCATAATTAAGATATCTCCTTTTGAAAAAACAAGTTTATAATTCTTGTCTCCATCCTTGATGAAGCCCTTCCTTGTCAGCAATTCTCAAAACTTCCTGATACTCTTTTATGCTAATTTTACGCGATAATTCAGTAAATTGATAAGATAAGTGTGCCGGATGGTATTGAGACATAATGCTCATATAAGTGTTCGGAGAAATTTCCCGGGCAATAAAACGAAAAATTTCCCGTGAACCGGAAATGTTTTTCGGCAAAACCAGATGACGGACTAATAGTCCTCTGATAGCAATTCCTTGTTTATTAAACTTCAATTCCCCTACTTGCCGAAACATTTCCTTTAAAGCAAGTTTGTTTATCTGCCAATAGTCAAAACTATTTGAATATCTCAATGCCATATTATTATTACTATATTTTGAATCCGGCATATAAATATCTACTATTCCCTCTAACAACTTCAATGTTTCTATGGATTCATAACCACTGCAATTATAAACTAACGGAATTTGCAGATGTTTCTTTCTTGCCAGGTAATATGCTTCTATTATTTGAGGGACAAAATGTGTCGGAGTAACCAAATTTATATTACAAGCTCCATCTTCTTGTAATTTAAGCATTATTTGTGATAATTTTTCAATAGAAATCTCTTTACCGTTCCCTAATTGGCTTATTGGATAATTTTGACAAAATACACAACGCAAATTGCAATGGGTAAAAAAAATTGTTCCTGAACCCTTAATCCCTGAAATGGGCGGTTCTTCTCCAAAATGGAGATTAAAACTCGAAATTACAGGATCTTTCCCTGCCCGGCAAAACCCTTTTTCTCCCTTTAGGCGATTAACTTTACATTGTCGGGGACAAAGAGTACATTTCTCAAGCAAAACAGCAAGCTTTTTGCTACTTAATGCATAATGTGTCATCTTTTATAGAATGGCAACAACAAATGTTAACAAAAACAAAAAAACACCTGCACCTAATAATAATATCTCGATGAGTAATGAACTTGTTAACATCAAAAATACTTCAATATTTTTTAAATTATAAATTTTTTTTATACCCAAGAATTGAAGTTTTAAAATCCAGAATGTAAAAATAAAGAGAATAATACCATAAATAAGAAATCTTAACGGAATGAGATATTTACAAATTAAAGAAAGAGGAATTAACAAGGTTGCAAATAAAAAATTAAAACCCGATATAGCAAAAAGTTCATTTAATGACGGTTCTTTACCATACCATTTAGCCACTAAATCAAAGAAAACAATATTAACGTGACAAAACAAATAAAGAATAGTTAAAAAAACGAACCATTTACCTACTAATTGTATCATATTGAATTTTTTAAAAAAAAGAAAAGAACAACTGGCAACATAACTGAAAATACCAATGAAAACAAATAAAAAAAACCACCACTTAGATGATTTTAAATTAATAACTTTTTCCATTGTCCCTTGAGGATTTTCAAAAAAATCATAAATTGTTTCTAAAATATTCTTTCTCCTAAATAAATCCATCCGGTTAGATTATTTTAACATGTATTCAAGCCGTACCTTTTGTTCGGGAAAGATATTACTAAAAATACTATAGGGATTTTTATAATTACCCATTATTTGTAAAGCATTACCCAGCGGAGATTCAAAACTTGATATGATTTTCGGTTTCTTTTTAATGCCGGCTAATTCTGCAGCTAATTTTATTGCATCTTCTTTATTCCCTAATTCATCAATTAATCCATTTTCTTTTGCTTGTTCTCCGGTAAAGATTCTTCCATCAGCCAATGAAAGAACTTCATCTTTATCTATATCCCTTCCTTTAGCAATGGCATAAACGAATTGTCCGAAAGCATTATCTATAATCCCTTGGAGTATTCCTTTTTCCTCCTCAGTCATTTTACGGGCAAAAGAACCGATATCTTTATATTGTCCGCTTTTAATAACATTTGTTTCTATTCCGATTTTAGTAAACAACATTTCAACATTTTCTATCATCATAATTACACCAATACTACCCGTTAGGGTTCCGGGATTAGCCATGATTTTATCCGCAGCACAAGCAATATAGTATCCACCCGAAGCAGCAACATCACCCATTGAAGCAACAACTTTTTTACCTTTTTCCCTAATTTTAAGTACCTCGGTATAAATCTCCTGAACCGCTGCTACACTTCCTCCGGGACTATTAATTCGCAAAATCACCACTTTTACCGCTTTATTATCCCCAAGTTCTTTCAATTTTTTAACGATACTATCGGACCCTCGTAAGGTCCCCGGCCATGAACTTGCCTTATCTCCAACTCTAATGGGTCCGTATATGTGGACAATAGCAATTCCTTGCAAAGATTCAGGAATTGGTTTTATTACAGAAATGATCCCTAAAACCACTGAGAAAAGATATAACAAAACAATTAAAAAAATAATTTTTCGCTTTTTCATAATAGTCCTCAAATTTTAATACTGAAATGATAATAAAACTTAATTTTCTTCTATTTTTATTGCTTCCATTGGACAATTTTCCGCAGCTTCTCTACAACAACCTTCTTGTTCCGGTGGAACAATTTCCACTTTCACTGTCACTGTACTTTCCTCCATATCGAACAAATCTGCACATGTATCAATACAAAGTCCACATCCTGTACACAATTCATCAATAATTTCTACTTTCATTTTCCTCTTTCTCCCCCCCTTTTATTTCTACGCCATTGTCGATCAAATCCTCATTCATTCTAATACAATTATTGTTTTCATGTCAACATAAAACTGTAAAAATGTAACACTTTCAATTTAATCACCTTTTTTTCTGAAGAAAAAACCTAAGATTTTTTCAAATAAACCTGTTCTTTCTTTTTTTACAATTTTCACCTTGTCTTCTATAGAAAGAATAGATATACCGACTACTCGAGGACTAAAAATAGTATATACTTTAACTTTTTTCTCATCTACTTCTATTCTGTCAACAGCAATGGCTAAAGGAACAACTTTTTCTTCCTTTTTACCTCCTAATAAATGTGCAAGATATTGAGCTATATCACGCTGGTCTACAATTTTTGCTAAAACCAAATCCCTTTTTTTTAGTTTATGAGCCATGACAATATCTGCTGACATCGAATCCTGTAAAACTAATTCTGTTTCCAAAAAGACAGTTGTATCTTGTGTGTCATTAAATTCACCCGGAAAATTATTCTTTATCTCTTTTGTCATTTTTTTAAACCTTTTATAATAATTTTTATTAGACTCAAGCCCTTGGATGGGCTTTTTCATAAATTTTCTTTATCCTGCTTGTGGATAAATGAGTATAAATTTGGGTAGTGGATATGTTAACGTGGCCCAACATTTCCTGCACTGCACGCAAATTACATCCGGCATTTAATAAATGAGTAGCAAAAGTATGCCGTAAACTATGCGGGGTGATACTCTTTTTTATACCGCTTACTTTAACATAATGATTAATTACACGACAAACACTTCTGGTTGTAAGTCTTCCGCCTCTTGCATTAATAAAAACCACATTATGAAAAATCTTCTTTTTACTAAGATATTTTTCTCTCAAAGCCAGATAATCGTTTAACACTTCCAAGGCGACACTCCCGATAGGAATTAAACGTTGTTTTCTTCCCTTTCCGGTAATTTTTATCATTTCTCCTAAAAAATCCAAATCCTGTATATTTAAAGACACTAACTCACTCACCCGTATCCCTGTAGCATAAAGAGTTTCCATTATTGCTTTGTCTCTTAAATTCAAAATAGTCGTTCCTTTTGGTAATTCAAGCAATGTTTTTATCTCACTTTCATCTAAAAACACCGGTATTTTTTTTTCTATTCGCGGACTTCTTATGTTAATAAATGGATTTTTATCTATTACCCTTTCTCTAACCAGAAAAGAAAAAAAAGAACGCAAAACAGAAAGTTTTCGTTTTATGCTGGTTTTTTCATATCCGTTATTTTGTAAAACAGACAAATAATTCCGTATGTGAAGACGATCCATATTTCCAGCTTCAAAAATTTTCATTTTAGCAAATAAATCAAAAGCCTGCATTAAATCAATTTTATAATTTTGTATCGTATATGAAGAAGCATTTTTTTCTATTTGTAAATGAAGAATAAAGTCTTCTATATGTTTTTTTGTCATTATTTTATTTCCTGTTTTGAATCTAATTGCTTTTGATAAGGACATTCTTTTTTGGCACATTTAATATAGCTGTTTTTTTTAGATGTTTTTTCAACCAAATATTTTGCTCCACATAAGGGACAGGGTTCCAATACCGGTTTATCCCATGATACAAAGTGACATTCAGGATAATTGGAACAACCATAAAATAATCTTCTTCGGCGGCTGAAACGTTTAATAACAAATCCGTCGCAAAGAGGACATT
>JAGLYT010000061.1 GCA_023132075.1 bacterium | reverse complement strand
AAATTATGCGTCTAGAGAGAAACATTTTTTACCTTTATTTTCCTCGTTCTAATTCCCAAATCTAAAATTTCAAATTTCAAAATACAAAATCCTTTATCCGCCTTACTGACTGGCGAACTGTCGTTTTTCTCCAGCAAAAAAAATGAAGGTGAAATGTGTTTCGAACGATATAACCTCTTACTCCTATCTTAATTCTACCTTATTTACAAAAAACAAAAAAAGCAAGTTTTAATAAAAAAAATCTCTAAAAAAAAATAGAGATTTTTAAAATCAGACAAAAATTTATTTTTATAAACTTTTTTTATCTATAAACCGTGTAATCCATCCATGGGAAAATATTATCTTTATATTCTATATCGGAAAGCCAATCTTTATCTATTTTATCTTGCTTTATATCATTATACAACCTGGTAAACCGATTAAGATGTTCTTTTGTTTTTTTCTGAGCATAACTAACCACTGTTCCCGTCGTCATAATAAACGCCCAATCACTGCTTTGTGCTAAAAGCAATTCCCTTGCCGCCTGGTTTAGCGCCTGTTCCTTAATCCCCTTTGCCTGAGGATTTTCCCTGCTTACCTCTATCATTCTCTCTGCCGCTTTATGTAAATGCCTATAAATCCAGTCATTAGAACCATTCAACCAACACTCATTATACCCTTTATCCCCCCATGTTGACATAGAAGGAGTAACGACTTGATTTTTAGGGTTTTCCCTTAAATATTCTATTGGTGTAATTAATCTTATCGTTTTCTGATCATAATGAATTTTTCGAAATAAAAAATCAATAAAAGCAGGACCTTCATACCACCAGTGACCAAACAATTCCGCATCGTAAGGAGAAACAATTATGGGTTTCTTTCCCATTAAATCGTTAAGAGATTCTAATTGTTTTCCCCGATTAAACATAAAATTGCCCGCATGAGCAGCAGCTGCATCCAGAGCATCTTGCGGACAATATGGCTTTTTATCATATAAAGGAACCTTTCCTGTAATCTTATAATATTTAATTCCTATATTCTTTCTTATCCCATTAGACTGTAGGTGCGGCCGAATATATTCATAATCAGCATCATAACCTAAATCACGGTAGAATTCTCTATAACGAAAATCCCCAGGATAACCAGTATTTGCACTCCAGACCTGATGGGATGACTCCGTATCCCGAGCAAAAGCCGCAACCCCTGAAGGACAAAAAACCGGCGAAAAAACTCCATATTTTGGCCGCGGTTTACCATACATTACTCCATGGGTATCGGTAAAGAAAAATTTAATTCCTTCTTCTTTAAGAACCTCATCAATGCCCGGACCATAAGCACATTCTGAAAGCCATATCCCTCTTGGTTTTCGTCCAAAGCGCATTTCATAATCTCTCACTGCAACCTTTACCTGTGCTTCTTTTGCTTTTTGATTAACCATTAACGGTAAAATGCCATGAGTAGCACATCCGGTAATAATTTCTACTTTTCCCATATCCTGAAATTTTTTAAAAGCCGAAAGGACATCCCGATGATATTTGTCCTCAAAGATATAACGCGCTGTTTTAAATTTTTTCTCGTACATTTGAGCCACATTGCAAAGCTCAGGGACCCACTGTAAACGCTTTACCTCTCTCTCTGACAATTCAATCAATTTATATAAATACCGAAGGTACCGCTCCCGCAAAAGAGAATCAGAAAGCATGGCACATAAGGGGGGAGTTAAAGATAAGGTAAGCCTAAAATCAATATGTTCTTCTACTAATCGGTCAAAAATCTCAATTAACGGAAGATATGTCTCGGTAATTGCTTCAAAAAGCCAGTCCTCTTCCATAAAATCTTTATGCTCAGGGTGCCGAATAAAAGGAAGATGTGCATGCAATACAAAACATAAATACCCTTTTTCCATTTATAATTCCTTTTCTATTAATTTAGTTATTAATTTTAAAAATTTTACTGGTTTGTTCGGCGATTTACGATAATCTTGATATCCTTCTTTTCTTTTTTATTTTTAGAAGTTGCTTCGATAGGAATTTCCTGACAGCCATCAGGTAATACCATCCTTAAAGAAAATGTTCCATCCGGCTTCAAGGGTATTTTTTCTCCCTGAACACTTAAAACTGCATCCGACTGGGTAGCCCCACAAATTGTTAATTCCGCATTAGCCACAAACCAAAATCCACTCGTTTCCGGTTTATTCCACATCCCCAAAGAAGATACCCCCGGAGAACTTTCGGAAATAATTTCCCTCATTTCATTAAAAAGTTTTCTTTTTACCTCAACTGAACTTTTACCAATTTTTTCAACATCTACTAACCGCATTAATTTCTCAAAATCTCCTTTTACCATCATCCATTCTTCATCAGTAATATCGGATATTCTTCCTGTCGGTAAAGTGATAACATTAGACCTGGCTAAAACGAAAAACCCCTCTCCCTGAATATGCAAACCAATATCCACACAACAACTTTTTCCGCTTTCATTAATGTTAATGTACCAATTACTAACTCCGGAAGGAATGGCAATATCAAAAAAATAGTGAGCATTAAACCCGTTAAAATCAATATTTGTAACATCATAAACCCTCAAAGTGTAAGGTGCTTTTTGAAAAATATCTCTTCCGAATTTTTCTTTTACTTCCTCTTTTTTGGACTCATTAATTTCCCAATAAGCATAAATCGCCCGGGGATCTCGCGGTAAAATAACAATTTTATTGTCTCCATAATTTGAAGGCAAAGAATCCCCTACATCCACATAAACACTTTTTTCCCTGGAAACATAGCTGCCCTGAGAAGCTGTCGTTTCTTCTCCCTTATTATGCCCCATAACCTTTTCCTCTCTTTATCTCATCTTTCCCGCATAAACAAACACTTTTGTACCCAAATTCACCTTATATATTACTTTTTTGTCTTGTCCCTGTCAAGACAAAAAAAAAGTGCTTTTTATACAAACAAGCACTTTTTTGAAATTACAAAAAATTACTAATTATTATTTTGGGTGACTTTCATCTAAATATATCCCTTACATAAATAATAAATGAATTTTATATACTCGTTATTTACACGAACAAGACCTTTTTCAGAAGTCCACCAATCGTTTGCGGAAAACCAGCTATCCTGGACAGGATAAAACATTAAAGTCACAGTACTTTTTTTAAATCTTTTTTTAAATACAAAAAAAGCCCTCTTTACATGGTATGGATCAGTAACAATAATAAGTGATTTAAACTCGTATTTTTTAACTACTTTCTTAACAAGCAATGCATCATCATAAGTACTAAGAGAGTCCAACACGATAATTATATCTCTTTCTTCAATCCCATTTAACATTGCTTCTTTTTTAGACAATTGTGCCCAATGCACTTCTTCTAAAGAAGGAACTTCCAGTTTTTCTCCGGTAAAGATAATTTTTTTAGCATATTTCTTCTTAAAAAGTTTTATTCCCTGAAAAACCCTTTCTTTTTCTCCCCCTCCTAACACTACTATCGCATCCGCCGGTTTTAAGGCTGTTTGAAAGACAAGATATTTTCCTATCTGAATCAACCAAAACTTATAATTAATTAACAAGAAAGTTAAAAAGAATATTATAAAAAAAATAATCCTTTTTCTTAATGTCTTTTTTTCTAAAAAAATCATTTTTTTATCCTATTCTTTGTATCTTTTACGAAATATACTAATTTTAATTCAATGAGAGTTAGAGTTTTTTCAGTTACGCTGACAAAAACTTCTGTAATCGAATTGATTCTGAGCACTTCAGCTAAATTTATCCTGAATACTTCGCTTTGCTCAGCATAAACTCAGTCGAAGAGCTCAGAATAAACTCCCTTGAAGGGAGACGAAGGGTTCCCCACATCTTGCTGCAGAATAGTTGATTTTTTACTTACGTTTTTTTTGAGACTTCCGGTAATATTTTGCTTCTACAATTGTCTTTATTCCACCTCGAAAATTAAATTCCCCGGAAACATTAACCCATTCAGGTTTTGCTGCCTTGACTACATCCTGTAAAATACAATTAACTGCATTTTCATGGAATATACCCAAATTACGGTATTCCCCGATATAAAGTTTTAGAGACTTAAGCTCCAGACAATGCTTCAAAGGCATATATTTAACAATAATCGTTCCGAAATCAGGCAAACCGGTCTTAGGGCAAATAGAAGTAAATTCCGGAATAACTATCGTTATTTCATAATTTTTAAATTGATTCACCCAACATTCAATATCCGGCAGTTTTTCTTTGACTCCTGCTTTTGCATGTTTATCAGTATATCTTCTTTTGACAGAAAGCAATTTCCCCCTCCTTACTTTTTTTCTAACACCAAATCCGATAAATAATAAGAACACTTACCTGCCCATTTTTTCTGGTCAGGTCCTATCCTGACAGAAAAAGGAACAGTAAATCCCGGTTTAAGTATTCTTCCTTTATTAACTTTTCTTTCACCCTTAGCAATGACATTAAAACTTCTTTCTAAAATAATTTTCTTCTTTTTATCTAAAAGTTTAACATTCATTTTCACATTAGTAATAACACTATTACTTGTATTTTTTATTTTCCCCTTTGCTAAAATCGATTCACCTTCTTTTTTATCCCGATAACGTTTTATTTTAAACTTGCTGACTACCGCATACTTACTAATTTTTACTGATTTACCATTCTGCTTTGTTTTTTTCTTAATCTGCTGTTTTTTTCCCTCCTGAGATGTTTTCTTCACCTCAGATGATTTTTCCACCTTTTTTTTATCCGTTACTTTTGCTTTGCTTTTTTTCTTTTTCTGTTTCATTGTTTTCTTTGCTTTTTCTGTTTTTCCTTCCACTTTAGGGGAAATTATTTTTTCGTTTAATGCAAATAAATTTAAATCCAGCATTTTTATTTCCTTTTTAATCTGACGATTAGTTTTTATTCCCAGTACTAAAAAAAGTAAAAGAACCATCATAATAAGAAGGAAAAAACAAAATGTTTTTTCTTGAAAAGACTTTATCGGCTTTATTCCCTCATTAATCTCCTTTTTATACTGCTCACCACTTCTCCTCAAACTATCATTTAAAGCGTTTATTCTTCTCTCCAATGGTTTTATTTTTTCTTCTATTGATTTTAGTATCTTGGCATTTAATATTCCTTCCTCTTTTGTTTCAGAGTGTCTCCTTATATCTGATGTTTCTTCCTGAAATTGTTTTCTTTTCGGCATATTTTCTAAATTGTCTCCCTTATCACCTAATTGTTTCTTTTTTTCCAGATCTTTTTTTAAAGCTTCTATTTCCTGTTTATCCATATCTTTACCTCTCTTTACTTTAAAATTTTTATCTGTTCGGGTTTATTTAAAATTATTTCCGGTTTACCTTTATATTCTTTAATATAACCAAATATGCAAACTTTCTTTCCCTGATAAAAACGTTCAGGATTTAACGGAAAGAAAGAAAACGAAGATTCAAAAATAACTGCGGTAAAATGTCGTTTGTAATCCTGATGAAAATTAAGAAAACAGGCTTTTCCTGAATTATAAGTAGCTACAACCGTTCCCTCCACTGCAACATATTCTCCATAGTGATTTGCTGCTTTTTGCCAGGAAATGACCGGAATTGAATCCGCTGTTTTTCCCATTTCTGTTTGTTGCCTATACAAACAAATATGATCCACAAACCAAACCTTCGCCAGATACATTATCAAAACAATTGCTATTGCAATAAATCCCAGTTGAACACGAAATTTTTTCAAATTAATGCTTTGTTTTTTCATAATTTTCATTTTTTATTTTTTTAAGAGGATATTCCAAAACAAGATTATTCAATAATTTATCTAATTCCCTACGCCCCTCCAAGCTAAGAGAATCATATCTTTTTGCAAGATTGGCAATTCTCCCATCATGAAGTGTTATGTGCCATAAACCGTATTGCCGATTTCTTGCCCCTTGCTCTAAAGCAATAAATTCATCTCTTCTACGAAAAGGAAACCGTGTATAAGCATAGGCATATCCCCAACGAATCATCTCAGCATTTATAAGCTTATTCCCAATAAAAACATAGGCTAAAACCCTTCCGTACTTATCCAGCTTGTTATGAGGTTCGTATTCCAAAAAACACTTGTTCCCTTCAGCCATTTTCTTCAAAAACCCTGCCGACTCCCATCCAAATCTTTGTACCGGAATCACCGGATGGTGAACCTCAGGAGCATCAACACCAATAAGACGAACCTTCCGTCCATCACCAAGTTGAATTGTGTCTCCGTCAATAACATTTTTTATAAAAAACGGCCCTTCTTTCAAAAACAAGGAAGAAACTTTCCTCTTTGGAATGCATTTATTAAAACTTCCCCTATGATTTAATTTTACACGAATCACCGCCATTATTAAAACGATGCCTGCAGTAACAGCAATAAGCCTCAGCAGAAAAACATCTTGAGAAAAGGATTTAAAAATCTTTTTACACCAAATAAAAAATCCCATTTGTTCTTTCCTGAACTTCCCTCAATTTTTTTGGATTTACTTTTTTTTATCAATTTTTTTATACTGAAATAAATGATTATACTACCATTATAAAAGGTAACACAAAAAAACCAGCGTGGCAAGACAAATATTAAAGGCCGCCATATTTATCAAACGACAACTCAAATACATTGACATGAAAGAGAAAAATATTATATATTATTGAAAATATAAAGTCAATTGTTTCTCTTTAAATTAGATCATGGTTAAAAAATTTAGTTTTTATGGATTATTCGGTATAATTAAATGAAAAAAACAATAGCGGTATTTGATATTGATGGAACAATTATTGATTTTTTCTCGGAAAGGATTTTTTTGCTTTTTTTATTATCAAAGGGGAAATTTTTTATAAATGATTTATTTAATTACGCGGTAAATTTCCTGCAAACAACTAACAGGGGATTTATATTTGCTACTAAAGGCAATAAAGCCTATTTCAAAAGCAAAAACAGTAAAGAAATAGAAAAGCTGGCTCATATTTGCTTTAGGAAACATATCCTCAAAAGAATTTTTCCCCGTGCTAAAGAAAAAATTGAACAACACCAAAAGAAACACCATGAAATAGTTTTTCTCTCAGGAACACTACCTTTTCTGTTAAACGAATACAAAAAATATTTTGGGGTAAACAAAGGATATAGTGCAAGATTGGAAATTAAAAACGGCAGGTTCACCGGAAAAACTTTAGGAATATATCCTTACGGTGAAGGCAAAGCTGAAATAATAAAAAAATTTTTTGATAAAGACCGGTACGATTTATCCCGTTCTTTTGCTTACGGAAATCACCTCTCAGATATAAAATCGCTTAAATTATTCGGAAATGCTTTTATTATTAATCCTAACAAAAAATTGGCAGCAATTGCCAGAGCGGAATCAATCAAAATAGAGTATTTTTGATTTTAAAATCAACTTTATTTTACTGCACACCCCGGACAAATCAATCTCATCCTGCATTTTACGCAGGTTTTTTTTCTATTAATGACTCCGCTGTAAATGGAAACAAGTAACAACAAAATTAATATAATTACCTTAAATATTACAAACTCCTGAAAAATTGAAACAACAAGAAAAATAAGTGGAATAACAGTTAAAAGCCCATAAGTAAGCGGTGCAAGTTTTTGCCCGTAACCAATGTTAAATTTTTTAATATTCCCTTCTTTGAAAAACAACGCAGAGACTCTTCCCCACCCCAGACAACACCATTTACTATAATAATAACAATTTGTACAAAGCAATTTTCGTAAAACAACACCTACCATTATTATGGCAAATAAAAGATACATCCAACCCGCCACAGGACAAAAAAGCCGGCAACTAATCGTCCCTAAAAAAATCTACAAGACAATTAAAAAATTACCGTGAAAGATAGTCGTCTTAGAATATTTCTCCAATCCTTGTTCGTAAATTCTAATTTTACTTTCCACCCTTACTCTTTTATAAACTTTTTAGTTTTTCTAAATTTTGTTGGTCTGCCGTTTTTTCCGAACTTGCCGTTTTTTTTAAATCTTCCAACTGCTTTTCTAACATTGCAATCTTATCTCGCGATTGTTGTGTAAAATTCTCCAATTCTTTTACAGCGTTGGCATTATCCACCAATCGCCTTTCCATACCAAAAAGAATAATAAATGCAAAAACAAGACCGAATAACCATGCCATTTTTATCGCCTCCCCTTTCATTATATAATAACTTCTATTGTTTTATGCTTTTCTTTTATTTATTAATTTGCTTTTTAGATGACCCGGATGGTACAGTCTTAAGCACAGACTCTGTTGCCGCAAAATCTGAATTTAAAAATAATGTCTGTGTCGGATACG
>JAGLYT010000060.1 GCA_023132075.1 bacterium | reverse complement strand
CACCTTTTTTGTTTTATTTTCATATAACAAAAATAAAGGGTATATGCTCCGAATACTATAAAAAACGGTACTAAGGGCAACCTATAACGGGAGGCAGTATGAAAAATCAACATCGAAGCAATATAACTAAACATAAAAAAATAAATAATTTTAAATTTATTTCGCTCCTTAAAACTTAAAATAATCCCTACCAAGCCTAAAGGGCAGATAAACCCGTAATTAAATATAAATATTCTCAACAAAGAAGAAATACGTTTCATCTCCATGAAAGGGATATCGCCATCCTGAACTTCAAAACTGTTAAAAATAAGAATTAATTTTTTTGTCTCTAACATTAACCACCAAAAAGGGTTTTTTAATATATTTTTAAATCCCTTTTTAAACCAAAATTTAGAAATAGAAGACGGTTTAACCTTTTTCCCCATTAAAAGTTCAGCTACAGCCCTATCCCGTTGATGCTCATTCATCTCACTTGAAATTCGTATTTTACGAATAGATAATTCTGCCGGACTAATTAAATCATTATATTTTTTCCCAGCAGTTATAAACACTCCCTGGCTGGAAGGAGTATTGCCGCCATAAAAATTCGCTCCCCCACTATCGGTAATCAAAACTAAATCACCGGCTACAACATAATTTCTTATGGTTACCGGCATAATCACCATTGCTATAGCAAAACAAAAATATGCAAGAGACCTAACCCGTTCTTTTTTAGATATTTCATTCAAAGAATATATCCAAAACAAAACAAAAGGCACAAAAAGTAAAACATTCGGACGGGTTATACCGGATAGACCCAAAAATATCCCTGAAAAAAACCAATACATGGGAATTGGTTTTTCTTTTGCTTTAAGAAGAAACAAAAACACCCAGCTATTAAAAAACAAAATTAAAAACTCCGGCATCAAAATCCCTTCGAAAAAGACAAACATACCATAATAGGCAGCCATTATAGAGGCTATGAGCCCTACCCACTTATTAAATAATTTTTTTCCAATAAAATAAATTAAAATGCAGTTCAAGGAACCGATTATCCATTGAGCTATTTTAATCAATGAAAAATTACTCTTAAAAAGATTAGAAACCATTGCTAGAAAATAAGTATATCCGGGACTCATTTCGAAAGGAGTTTTATAATTACTGAGCAAAACACTTTTATTAATGACATCTCGCGATAAATCATTAAAGACCCTTGCATCATAACATAACCTCTGAAAATCAGGCGAATGACTAACACTAACAAAATACAAAAGCCGAATTGTTAAGGCAAAAAGGAATAGAGCAATAAGCACATATTTTTCCTCGGATAAAAATTTACTAAGCAAGGTTTTAAATTTTTCCATCTTTACTCCCCCTTTGCATAAATACAACATTAATTTGCTGATCCCCAAATCTGTTGCATTTCATAGTTCTTTATTTTTATATTAATTAAAAACTAATCCAGCCATCCTAATTCCCGTGCTTTTTTAAAATGCCTTTGTGCTTCCCTTTTTTGACCTTTAACCTGATAAGTTAATCCTACAATATAATGGGCTTCTCCGTCAAGAGTATCCATTTTTATTTTTTGCAGGGACTCTATTCTTTTCTCTTTAATAATAGCCAACAAGGAAGAATATAAACTGGCATAATCAGGTTCTATTTTGATTATCTCTTTAAATTGCTCAATAGTTCCTTCTATGTTTTCTTTGATTATATATAAATTGGCTAAATTTAGCCGCGCGGTTGTCAACCCGGGATTAAGTTCAATGGCTCTTTTAAACCATAATATGGCTGAATCAATATCAAACCCTTTTCCAAAACGAACGTTTTTTTCATTATGTTCATAATAAATCCCTAACAGGGCATATAACCAGGCAGTTGATTCTTTTTCCCCATTTAATGCAACCCCTTTTTTATAGGCTTGTAATTCTTTCTTATATTGTTCTCTTTGTCTATACATCCTTCCTAACAAACAATATTTCCACCCCGAATCAGGAACATTCTCTAAATATATCCGTAAAAAATGAGGATCCGTTTCTTTTAGAATACCATAGCCAAGTTCACCTAAATCAATATTAAGCAATTGTTCAATTTCACTTTTATATTCTATTATTTTCTCTTTGCGCTCGTCATTTTGCATGGGTCGGTACAGATAATTTAAATAAGCTATAAAATCCAGGGGGATTTCCTTTATTATTTCCCTATACCCTCCTAACTTCTTTTTTGGCTTTCGGTAGGAAACCCTCAAAGTTGATTCTAACGCGG
This sequence comes from bacterium, assembly GCA_023132075.1. Classification (GTDB taxonomy): domain Bacteria; phylum CBDUZB01; class JAGLHV01; order JAGLHV01; family JAGLHV01; genus JAGLHV01. Next base: position 6,073 of record JAGLYT010000060.1, on the reverse strand, counting down.
AAAGATCTATTTCCTCCGGATGAATAGTAATATGTCTAATTAAATCCTGTTCAAAATCTTCTATATTCATCTCTTTTTGAAGACTCCTAATCTGATAACGATACAAACTAATTGCTAATTTTTCACAAAAAGATGTAGGTTTTTTTTCCAATTCCCCTAACCCTTTAAGAACACCCTTCACAAGTGAAAAAAAAGATTCCCTATCGGTTACTATCCGTTTTTGGTAACCTTCCCTTAAAATACTAATAGTATACCATCCCTTCTTGGAAGAAATTACTTTGATATTTTCCTGTTTAGCAATTGTTTTGTCCTCTTGTAATTGTGCCAGTAATTTTTCTTTTCCTAAATAATGGTTTTTCAGCTTATTTAGAACTGTTTTTGAATACTCCTTATTTTTATTTAAATTTAAAGAAATACTATCTCCTCTTTTATCTACTAATTTTTTATAAAAACCTTTAAAAACACCCTGAATATGGTTTTTTCTCTTAATCAATATCTCATATCGGGAAGGACTATATTTACCATAAACATAAAAAACGGGCTTAAATATTTCTGCTATGAAATTATTATCTAAATTTTGAATGTAATTTATTAACTCAAAAGCACTTTTAAAATCAACGCTTATTTCTTTGTCGACATATGCCTTCCAAAAGAAATAATAATAACTGAAATTTACCGGATCATCATGGCGAGATAATGCAACAGTTAATGATGGAATATTCAACAAATTAAATGCCGAATCCTTATCAATCCCGACAATTTTTTCCTTTTTATTAATAAGAAAATTATCTTTTGTGCTATCATGGTTAAGAATAAACCAATCAAATATGTGCTGTTTTTGGATATAATTCACCTGATGTTCAACTAATTTTTTTGTTGATATATCACAGAAAGAACTCATATCGGGCAAAAACCTTTGGATAGAACCAAATATTGATTTACCGTTAATCGGTAAATATAAGCAATGTACCTGGGGTAAATCAATCCCGCAAATTAGTGCAAAATAATATATTGCTTCCTGGATTTGGGCAACATCTAAAGCATATGAAGGATATGTTTCAAACAACCATCTGTTTCCCAGATTGTCTTCCAGTAAATATTTTTCTATCTCTCCCTGTAAATATGGTTGACTTACAGCTAACTTAAAATTCATCTTGTTTATTATTTGCGAATTAATCATTCCAATTCTTTTATAAAAGTAAATAATTTTTTTTATTTCATCTTTTTCATCTTTCTCTTCGTAAAAACTAAGGCATTGCCAAGCTTCTACATACTGCGGATTCAGTTTTAACGCATACTTATACGCTTTTACTGCTTCTTCTTCAAATCCTTGTTGTCTATATAAATCTCCAATATTTTTATAAAGACCAGCCCCCGATCCGGGATTTAATTCTAATACCTTCTTATATTCCTTTATTGCTTGGTCATATAATCCTATCCTAGAATAATAAACACCTAAGTTATTATGAGCACCAGCATTTTCGGGATTTAATTTTAAAACTTCTTTTACTTCTTTTATGGCCTCATAATATTCTCCTTTTAACATATAAACATTAGCTAAATTACTCCTTGGAGCAGAATAATGAGGAACCAATTCCAAGGCTTTTTTGTATTCCCTGCAAGCTTCATCATATTTCCCCTGTTCACTATATATACACCCAAGATTATTATGAGCCTGATAATTGTTCGGGTACATTTTGACCGTTCTGGACCACAGAGTAAACTCATCTTTCCAGTCGGTATTTCTTTTTACCGTGGTCCAACTATAAAAAACCAACAGAAAAATTAATATTGCCATTGATTCTCTTTTGGTTTGTATGCATTTATCTATTCCTATGGCTAATAGCATAGAAAATCCTACCGAAGGAATATACAAATACCGCTCACTAAACAGAAAATAAAAAGGTATTATGCTCAATATAGGCAACAAATTTAAAAAAATCCAAAGCAAACTCCAAAAAACCTTTTTAGAATATTTATAAATAAAAAAACTGAACACCCCGATTATAATTATTATCCCTATTGAAACAATAGCCCTGGGTTCAAATAAAGACCCCGGAGTAGATATAAGCGGCACTATACATAAATTAACCGGTAAAACAAGCAACTTTAAAAAGTAAACCAAACTGACTATTATTTCCGCTACTCCTACAGATAAAAAATCTTTTTTAATCAAGCCGGAAAAAAATACATTTTGTACATCTTGTAGAACAAAAAACCTGATTCCTAAATAAAAAAGTGTTATTCCTGCATAACCTAAATAAAAAAAAGCTCTTTTTCTAATATTTTTTTCCGGAGCAAAGCAATAATCATAAGCTAAAATAATTAAAGGCAAACTAATAGCTACCTCTTTAGAAAAAAGAGCTAACAAATAAAAGAGACAGGAAATACCCCATAAAAATATTCTAATTTTCTGTGATTTATTATCTTTTTGGGTTTTTACATATAAATAAAAAGCCCCTAAAAGAAATAAACAGGCCAACAAATTTTCATTAAAACTAATACCACAAACCGCTTCGGTATTAATAGGATGTACAATAAAAAACAAACCGGCCAGAAAAGAAATACTTCTTTTTCGGAAAAGAAGAGAAGTTATCAAATATACTAATACAGCATTCAATAAATGATTTATAATACTTGACCAACGATACCCTAAAGGATTAATCCCCCACAAACTATAACTAATAAAATAAGAAAGAGTGGTTAACGGACGCCAGCTTAAAGCAAATCCTTCGTTAGTAAGCTCAAAATAATCAGGACTAAAAAGCTTGGGTAAATTATTCCAATCTTTTATAAAATCATTTTTCTCTATGTGCCCTTTATCATCCCAAACAAAAGAATTATTCAAAGAATTAGCATAAAGAATAACCCCAAAAATAATAATTATACTGACAAATAACCAATCTTTTTTTTTCATTTTTTTCCGAGATTCTCTTTTTTTTTAATAAACTACCCGGCAAAGCTACAGGAAATTAACCCCAATTCCCTTCATCTCCCTACGGTCTCTAAGTCTCATTGAAAACATTCATCCATTACCGACTATTTTTCACAGAACTTAGAAAAAACATCTTTTATCGGACCAAACCTAAAATTTTTGAGCAGCAATCTGAATTTGTCTTCGGTTTTACCAATTCGTATAGTCTGAAAAACTTTCCACTTAAAAGACAAATATTTAACAGGAGAAAAATTTTCGTCTAATTCCCGGGGATGAATATGAATAAGTGCGGGTTGTTTTTTTTTGTTTATTAACTTAATCCCTTTATGAACCACCCAATAGGGAAACATTCTCAAAAATATTCCTCCCGCGAAAGGAATATTTTTTCCTAATATTTTAATTACAGAAGGAGGAAATTCCATAAGATTTTTATTTATTAAATAAGGATATCTTTTATCTCCGGGTAAACCGAAAAACGGGAATTTTACCGGATAAATACTGGAATCATATTTAATATCGTACCGCTTAAGTATATCCAGAGCCCAAAATGATTTCTTTCTAATTGACCAGCAAGGTGCCCTATAACCTAAAATTTTTTCTCCCGTTATTTTGCTAATACAACTTATTGATTTTTTTAAATCAAATTCAAATTCTTGTGCCGATTGATTAAAAACACATTTATGTAAATAGCCATGGGAAGCAATCTCATGATTTTCTTTTTTAATAGCAAGGATAAGTTCCGGGTATTGCTCAGCAATCCAGCCCAGAACAAAAAATGTGGCTTTCACATCAAACCCTCTTAAAAGGTCTAAAATCTTCCCCGTACTTTTCACTATTCTATCTTCGCAAAGGTTCCATTTATGTGGGGGCACACCCAAACCCATGTACCAGTCTTCCAAATCCACACTCAAAGCATTTAACATAATGGCTCCTCTTTACAGACACCTATCAACTTCCAATCATTAAATAATAACTATATTTAAATCTCAAATTTAAAAACATAAAAAAAATGTGTTTTGAACGACTTAGCGAATTTTAGCAAAAAATAAACGTTAGAAAAATGAAAGGGCAAAATTACGTGTTTAGATAAAAATATATTTCACCTTTATTCCCATTATTATTTCATTAAAAATATTATTTTTCCGGATTATTTACTAAAGACCCTTTTTCCCCTTTATTTGAAACTTTGGGAATTAATATTTTTAATTTATGTTTTTTAATCCATAAATCTATATTTTACCAATGTATATACGGCAATGAAGCCATCAATCCACTTAACCTTTTTACCTTCTGCTATCGTTCTTCCCCGATAAGAAATGGGAACTTCTATAATTTTAATTTTCCGTTTAGCTATCTTAGCCGTTATTTCAGGACAAAATTCAAACCCGGAACATTTAAGCGGTATTTTTTTTATTACCTCCGCACGAAAAATCTTGTAACAAGTTGCTTCATCAGTAATATGTATACCAAATAACAGATTAGTAATTAGTGTCAAAATTTTATTAGCCAATAAATTAGCAGATCGCATCCCTTTTATTTTACCCTTAAAACGGGAACCATAAACTACCTCCGCCCGGTTTTTTAGTATCGGGTCTATCAATTCAGGATAATCCGCCGGATTATATTCTAAATCAGCATCCTGAATAATAACAATATCTCCGGTAACATAACGTAATGCTTCACGAATAGCCGCACCCTTTCCCCTGTGAACTTTTTGTTTAACCAGTACAATGTTGGAATATTTCATTTCCTCAACAATGTGATAAGTTAAATCTTCCGATTTATCATCAACCACGATTATTTCTTTGTCCAAATTTACTTTTTGAATCTCCGAAATCGTCTGCTTAACTGTTTTTTCTTCGTTATAAACAGGAATAATCACTGATATTTTCAATTTTTTTCGTCCCTTCTTTTATATACAGAAAACATATCTATTTCTTTGACTAAAAAATAATTATCCGTCAAAAAAGAATCAATTTCTTTAAAGTCTTTAAGCCTCTGACGGGAATCTTTTAATACTCCACTAACTTGTGGGAAAAAATCATCCCTGGTTACTATAAACAACCGGGGAGATTTATCCTCTAATTCTTTCAAAAAATCCTCGCTCCATTGTAAAGGAGCCCAAGAACAGTACAATTGATGAGACATTAAAAATTTACTGGCAGAGCGACGCCCGGATAAAATATAAATTTCCGGATGGGCACCCCAGATATAAATAAAATCGTTTTGCTGTGTATTTTCTTTTATATAATGGGATAAAAGTTCGTTACTGTTTGCGGAAAAATCGTCTTTCCTCGCAAAAGATCCAAATCTGTCAAAATAAACCTTCCTGGATATTTTACCAAACAAATATCTTACATTATCGCCGTAAAAAAAACTTAAGCGGATAAAAAAGATACCGGAAAAAATGTAAGTACAAAATAAAATAATAGTGAAATTTTTTTTATATTTATTAAAATTTTTCAAAAAATACACCCTTCCTAAAGCTCCGATTACAGATACAGGGACTAAAAGAGGAATCCAATGATAGGCAAAAAATTTTCCCTGAATCGCAACGTTCAAAAAACATAAACCATACCAGCCGCATAAGACAACCTTCCTGTTTGGCTTAAGAAAAGCCCTGTTTCCCGTTTCTCTGCCGGCAAAATCTTTTCTGAAAATCTTAAATATTCCAAATAAAGAAAAAACAGCTATCGGTGCAATAAAAACAGCAATGAATTCAAACATTTCAGTCAGTAAATAACTTATTTTACCTAAAAACCCGGCACTAAGAACTTTAATGCTTTGCGCATATTTGGGAGTATAAACAAACACAATATAAAGCATCTCCCTTAAAGAATCATAAATAACAAAATAAAATATTACCGGGACGAATAAGATCAGGAATCCGGAAAAAAAGACAAAAAAAACAGTTATTTTTTCCTTTATTTTTATAATTTTATCGTTTTTAAAAATGGCAAACAAAAGCAAACATATTAATCCTGCTATTAAAGGATATTTAATTAAAAAAGCCGCTCCTAAAAATAATCCGCTAAAAAAGAAAAATGGTTTTTTATTTCTGTCTTCCGCCAAAAAAAATAAATACATACCCAGGATAATCATCAAATTACTAAACGCCTCTGCCTGTCCGTAAAACCA
>JAGLYT010000006.1 GCA_023132075.1 bacterium | reverse complement strand
GAACGATATAGCAAATTTTAGCGAAAATTAGCGTTAAAAAAAGATAAAATTCCGGAATCTTCTAAGAAAGGAATATAGAAAAGTAAAATCTACAACAGGCTAAAATAAAAAACCCTCACTCCTAAATTAAGTGAGGAAAATAAAAACCTATATTTCCCTTCCCTCGAAGGTATTCCTGCTAACAGATGATCGACCGGGCTTGTTTCACTAAATTAATTAGTGAAATATTACCGTTGCGGGGCAGCATCCCGAATCTCACGGGAATTTCCTCCACCTATCAGTTAAATTTTTCGTTAGCTGATTATAAACTTTTAATATTTTCCTGTCAACAATTTATTTTTTTATTCCTTTTAACATTTTCTTAAAAAGTACATTTATTTTTTTCGGCGGCCGGACAACAAAAACTACTAAAGTAAAAATAGCGATAAATAGTGTGGGAATCTGTATTATTAGTGGGTTAACATCGGGATAAACTAATTTTTCTATATAGTAAACTATAAGAAATGAATCGGGGTAAAGCGGATTTTGGCTATATTTCATCCGAAGATGGTTTTCAAAAATAGTCAACGGACAATATTTATTAAGAACATTCAAAGAACCAACATAGAAAATGCCCAGCAGGTGTAATGTTCTGAATACCCACCGGTCCAGGAATTTTTTGTTTTTGCTTAAGAAAACAGTGTAAAATGTAAGTACAAATCCTATCACCATAAACACTACCCAAAAAAGATGTGCCATTAAAATTATATTAGCGAATATTTTATAAACCATTTTATCCCTTAATAAACAGCTCCGATTTTCTTTTTCCAAACACCAAGCATAATAATTAAAACAATCATAATCTGGCTTAAATAAGGCAACAAGTACCCACCCTTTACATAAAAAGTTTTTTTATTTAGTAAAGGAACTTCATAATCAATTATTCCCTCTTTACCCGATTCAATTTGTTCTAAAATATCTCCCCGGGGATTTATAATCATAGAAATTCCCGGGGCAGCAGCTCTTACTAAAAATCGGCCTGTCTCCACCGCCCGAAACAGTATCATATTTGCATGCTGAATATGCTGAGCTTTGCCCCAATTTGAGCCGTCTAAAGCCGGATTAATCAAAATTTGCGCACCTTTTTTAGCTAAATTTCTGGCAACATCCTCATAAGTAAAATCATAACACATTCCCACACCAAATGTGCCTATCCGGGTTTTAAATACAGGATAACCGAATCCCGGTTTGCCGTCTTGAAGAAATTGAACAGGATAATGTTTCTGAAATTTTCCGATTATTTTTCCTTGAGGCGAAAATATTAAAGCAATATTGTTAAAAAAATTCTTTTTATCCCTGACCTTAAGAAACTCAACACATCCGAAAATAAAATAGCATCCGGTTCTCTCAATGAAATCCAATATTTTACTTTTTAGTTCAGGATTTTGCATTGGCGAATCAAAAACCGAATATTCGGGAAATACAATTACAGAATCTTTTTTAATTTTATTATCCAATACCAAACTCAAACATTTATCAAAGTTATTTTCAATCTGCACCAATCTAAAGGTAACTTTCTTACTATCATCCAAAGTTATAGCCTGCTTGTTTGAATATAGAGCAAACATTATAATCACTATTGAAGTAAAAAAAACTATTGTCCGGGTTTTAAAGTCTTTATATTTGAACAATAAGAGCAAAAGCACACCCACACATAAAATAACAGCCGAAACCCCATAAACCCCTATATATCTTGCCATCATCAAAAAATATTTATTACTATACTGTGTGGATCCTAACGATAGCCAGCTAAACTTAAGTTTCCACTGTTCACTTCTAAAAAATTCAACAGCCATCCAGATAACCGGTGAAACCATCAGTGCAAATCGATAATTATAATATTTTTGTACTAAACTAAATAATATGGCAAAAATGCCGATAAACATCGCTAAAATACAGTAAAGCGACAGGGAAAACAAATTAAAGATAAGAAACAGCCAAAATAAAGAAATAGTGTAAGTGATGAAACCAAAAACAATTCCCATTCTAAAAGAAACAAGAATAGATTTACCTTTTAAAACAATTAATAATGGAATTAGAGAAAAAAAACCAAGCATAAAATAGCCGTATGGGGGCATAGACAAAACAAACAGGACGCATCCAAGAAGAATAATAAGGAATTCTCTCAAAGTAATCCCCGGATTAAAAAAGTTTGCTATTAGTTTTTTCATTTAAATAAACCGGCAACACCACTCAAGTTTTTATCCTGAATCAAGTATCGTTCCTTTTTATATTCTGCTTTTTTAAACAAAGTCCGGTAAAAGTAAATAAGGCAAGAAATTCTCCTATTATAAAAAGTTCCCAACGATAACGAAAAGGCATCTGATGAGCAATCACTCGAGGACAATCCAGCATAAAAGACACAAAAATAATTAAAGCGGAGCAGAATATTAAAAAACAATCGGTTTTATTTAATTTAAGTATATATCCCTTACTATTTAAGTGCACTATAATTAAGGAAAAGGTAATCATGGTTAAAGAAACTATTACAGGAGCAAGGACCGGACCCACCCAGGGGCCGGGGATTAAAAAAAGAATATCTTTGGTAAATAATGAAGCAGGCCAATTTAAGGTTACTTTAAGCCAGACATAATAAAAAATATCCCAAATTCCAAAACTATAAAGAAAAAAAGCAATTCTCCGGTTAAAAGTTTTACCGGCAAGAAGAGCTAAGCTAACAAGCATAATGATTGTTGCTACTTCCCTGGCTATTTCGGTAAAAAGAAGATTTACGGGAATATCTTTTAGGGGAAAACAAAAACCTTCCGGATAAATAATTTTCCGCAAATAAACAACCACCGCTGCTTCTGCAAATCCCATAGCAATACCAAAAAAGGTAAGGGGAATAAATTTTCGCATAAATTAAACCCTTATTTAACTACCGCCGTTTTACTTACTAAGAATATAGTCTTGTCCTCTTGTTTTGTTTTTTTCAATCATTCACCGATAATTTTTACTAAAACTCGTTTCCTTCTGAGGCCGTCAAATTCACCGTAAAATATCTGCTCCCACGGCCCAAAATCGAGTTTTCCACCGGTTACTGCTACTACTACTTCCCGCCCCATAAAAGTTCTTTTCAAATGAGAGTCAGCATTATCCTCACCTGTTAAATTATGTTTGTATTTATCTTTTCCGTAAGGAGCTAATTTTTCTAACAGCTCGGAAAAATCCCGGTGCAAACCCCTTTCATCATCATTAATAAAAACACTGGCGGTAATATGCATTGCATTAACCAGACAGAGCCCCTCTTTAATTTTGCTTTTTTTCAAAGCAGATTCAACCTGTGGAGTAATATTAATAAATGCCTGTCTGGTTTGGGTATTAAACCATAATTCTTCTCTATAACTTTTCATAAGAATCCACTCCTTTCTTTTAAGGTGGTATTAACTTTCTTAGTTGATTTTATTCTATAACCGGACAAGACTTCTTCCGTCATTTTACCCTTAACAATAGCGTTTTTCGCCGTATCAGGAAAAATGCTAAATTTAATTTTAAAATTATTTTCCTGTCCTTTACAATAATAAGCAACAATTTCCAAAGCAATTTGGATATATTTATCGTTTATTTCTCCCCGTCCTATAGCTACAGGACCTTTTACCACCGGCTCTAAAATCAAATTTCCCTTCCCGGCAAGATTTAATAATCCGGCATTTTCCCCTTCATTCCTTCCCACTACTAATTTAAAACAATTACTAATATTAAAATATCTTCCGTTTTTTATTAAGTTAATATTATCTATATTGAACATATCAGAATTAATCAAGTCTTTTATCTTTAAACAAAAACTTGAATCGGTCAGCAAACATCCCCCCGCAGGATTGTCATAATTTGTAATTTTAAACTTTTTGGCTAAATCAAATTGCCTTATTCTTGAACGCCCCAGAATGTCAAAAAATTTTTCTCTTTTTACCCACCCTTTCTGCTCCGGAATGCTGGATGTTAACAACTTTGCCGTAAGAGGACGGACAATAAAACCTTCCAACCCGCTTTCTTTCTCAATAATTTCCATGGTATATCTTTTCTGACTCATCGGCCGTTGCCCCAAAACCTCTCCGCTAACAATAAATTTAGCCCCCGTCTCATGCATTAATTCTTTTGCTTTTTTAAACATCCAAATTCGGCAAGCTATACAGGGATTTAAATTTTTACCGTATCCATAACGTGGATTTTCTACTATTTGAAGATAATCGTCCCCGACTTTGTATAATTTTAATTCAACATTCAATTCTTTTGCTCTTTCTATAATCGTCCCGTTCTTTTTTTTGTCTTTATTTCCTACACCAAAAGGTGTAACGAAATTAACTGCAATAACATCTATCCCCTGTTCCTGCATAAGTTTTACCGCCAAACTGCTATCTAACCCTTCCGAAAACAATACTACTGCTTTTATCGCCATTATTAATCATAACCCCGTTAAATCTTTAATAATAATTTTTTCATCAACAAGTACATCCCATAATAAAAAATGCCCGGAAGGAACAAAAATAAAACCATTGAAGAAACAAAATAAATCAGAATAATATCGGCTAAACTGTTTAACGCCCCGGATACAAGAAGCAGTATAGTTTTAGGCACACTTTTAACCTTCGCAAAAAATCCTTCCACTTCAACCATTTTCTGAAAATTATTTTTTATATATTCCAGCCTTTCCGTAATTTCATTCCCGGCAGAAGGAATGGTCTCCTCATAAATGATTTTAGTCACATAAACATACAAAGAAAATCCCGGATTAATCAACAAAAAACCCAATAATACCGGCAAAGCAATTTTTTTTACCTGTTTTACAAAAATGAGCCCTGCGGAAACAACTATTAATATTTTTATAACCAGGAATTTACTTATTTTTAACAAAAAAATCTGTAAAACAACTAAGCCGTTAGAAATTATAAAAAAATTAAATGCTTTATCAACAATATCACATAACCCTTTTAAAATTGCACCGATGTTCATTTCCACCCCTACTCCAATATCAATACTGGAAGCCATAGCTAAAATACCTTTTAGGACCCCTATTAAAGCCAAATTAGTAAAGCCGATTTTAGAAACCTTCTCTAAAAAATCCAGGGCACAATCAGTTAATAAATTACTAAATACCAGACTAATTAATCCTATTAATAAAACAATGATAAAAATATTTTTTTTTAAATTTTCTTTTTTCATTTATTCTCCTCTTTAAAATCTTTTAGATAAATTTTTCTTATGAAAAAATATTGCTAAACAAAAAAAGATGATAATAAAAACAATAATAACCAACAAACTAAAAAACCCCGAATAAATATGTTCTTTACCCAAACTGCATCTTAAAAGGTCAACGGTATAAGTTAGGGGAGAAAATTTTGCTAATATCCTTATTAAAAATGGTAATTGATTAACAGGCATAAATACTCCGCTAATAAAAACAAGCGGGAATTTTACTAAGTTAGAAAGCATCATAATATTTGACGGATTATCCGTCGGAGGAATAGAGATTAAAATACCTAAACAGGAAAAACAAAGATTTGATAATATTATTGCTAAAATCAAGAAAAATAGATTATCTATCACTAAAATAGAAAAACCCATAAAAACCATTAAAATTACCAGAGTAACCCCTACCCCATAAAGAAATCCGGCCAATATATCCCCCAACAAGATAAATTCCAGGGATATAGGGCAACTAACTAATTTTTCCAGAGTACGCATTCTTGTTTCCCATGGAATGATTATCGGGCCAACGGAAGATGAAGTAAAAAATATAGATAACCCTAAAACTACCGGCAACAAAAAGTCGAAAGACAGATTTCTCCCAAATATAAAAGCAAGCAAAAGAAAAAAGGGGGATACAAAACTAAAAATTAAAACCGGTGATTTTAAATAATAAATTAAAATATCTTTTTTACATATGCTGCAAGCACTTCTAAGCTGGGTTAAAAATAAATTGTTTTTCCCCATAATCTTAGCTTTCACCCCCCCAAAAAAAAACACTTAGCTTATATTAAAAAAAATTGAATCATCCGGATTTATGCTCTTCGACAATCTTAAGGAAAACTTCTTCCAAATTTGGAGCTAATGTATTAAGACTGATAATTTTTAATTTTTCCCGATGGGAAAAATTAATTATTTCCCTTATCAAACAATCCGTATCGTCAGTATATATTTTAAATTTATCATTTACCTTTTGTATTTTACTTATACCTCTCATTTTTTCTAATTCCCTCTTATTCTGAATTTCCTTATTAAACAATACTTCAATCACCTGCATAAACTGAAATTCTTTTTTTAATTTTTCAGGCGTATCAATAACGGCAATTTTCCCATGATTAACAATGGCCACCCGATTACACATCTGGTCTGCTTCAGTAATATTATGGGTCGTTAAAAATATGCTCATATCATGCCGGTTGAATTCTAATATTTTCTCTCTGATTAATCGACAACTTTGTACATCTAACCCGCTGGTCGGCTCATCAAGGAAAAGGACTTTAGGTTCGGACATCAATGCCATAGCTAAAAGTAACCTTTGTTTCATTCCCTTAGAAAATGTTTTTGTCTTTTCATCTTTTCTTTCATAAAGATTAAATAGTTTAAGCAACTCTTCTGCTTTTGCAATTCTATTTTTTTTAGAAAGCCCATATAAACTTCCTATAAGCATCAAATTATTCCAGGCACTCAAATCAATATAGACATTGGCTATTTCCGGAACAACCCCAATCTGCCTTTTAGCATAAAATGATTCTGTCTCAATATTCAATCCCATTATTGAAACAGTACCGGAATTTGCCTTTATAATCCCGGTCAGGATTCTTTGAGTAGTTGTTTTTCCCGCTCCGTTGGGTCCAAGAAAACCAAAAATTTCACCTTTTTTAACCTCAAAATTAATCCGGTCAACAGCTAATGTCTTTCCATAAAGTTTAGTTAAATTTGATACCTGAATTGCTATATCGCCCATTGTTATCCCTTATTAAACGTTTCATTTGTTTTCTTTTTTTAAAAACCTTAGAGAAAACTTACAAATAAAATAATTCCTAAAAACAAAATAAATAATGAACCGAATATCTGGGTACTGATTTGAAAAATATCTCTCACCTTACTTTTCCCGGCAATAAACTTTAACACTCCGCGTTTAGAAACAATAGTCAAAACTCCTACCAGAGAAATAGTAACTGCCATTCCCATCGCCATACTGAATATCGAAATCACTCCAACTTTTAAAACATCCATCGATATTGAAAATAACAAAATAATAACCGCTCCCGGACAAGGAATCATACCTACAGCAAAAGCAACAGGAATTATATTTTTAGTATTGATTTTACTATAAGAAATGTCTTCTTCTAAAACTGAATTTTTTTTTCTTTTTCGTAAATCAATAAATTTTCCTAAATCAATAAATGCTTTAATCAACAAAAATAATCCAATCAATGCAATCAGTGCATAACTTATTAACTTGATTGTCCTGCTCAAATTTTCAAAAGAAATCAAATACGCCTGTTGAACAATCAAATATAGTATCAATACTATAACTAACGCTGAAAAAACATGGAGAAAGGCTATTAAACTTCCTACAATGATTCCTTTTTTAATATCTGCTTGTTTTGCTAAAAAATAGGAAAATGTTATTGTTTTTCCATGTCCGGGTCCAAGGGCATGAATAAAACCATAAAGAAAAGAAATTAAAATAATAATGCAAAGTGCCCGCCCCGAACCGGTATTTTTTATTTCCCGGATTAATTTAGTCAATTTAGCACTTAATTTTTGCTGAAGCGGAACAATCTTAATCATTATCTTTTGCATAAATCCCGGATAGCGAACGGCCTTCACTGCTTTTGTATCCGGAGACCCGGATACAAAGGGATTATCACCGGCAAATAATACCGGCTGAAAAATAAAACCTGAAATTAAACTAATTAATATTATTGATTTTTTGTTCATTTTTTTTCTTAAATTTCAGAATCATTTCCTGAGGGAATATTTGCCCGAAATAATAAGGATTTCCGGTATCATCCCGCAATTCATATTCATACTCAATCAAATCATTCCCTTTAAATTGAATTACATCCCTATCCAGTTTTAAAATATCAACATAATAAGAATCATCATATACAGATATTTTAACTTCTTTATGGCAAATTTCTGCTTCTGCCTTGCAAGGAATAAAAAAATTATAAACAACACAATCATCTTCTTTAGATACTGAAAAATTTTCTGCGGATTCTACTATAAAAGGCTTTCCGTCTATTTTGATTCTGGTAAAATAATTAAACTTTCTTAAATTGGAAAAAGCCCCGTTCTTAATCGCCTCTATTTCGACCGAGTCAAAAACACCATTTTTATTTTCGTCGTAATCATGTATTATCATACTACTAAACATCTCATCAAAAAACCACTTTATTTTTATTCCGGCCAATCCCTCCTGATTAAAAACAATAGTTATTTCATTGTCAATAAAAACATGCGGATGGGCCGCCACATAATCACTAACAAATAAAAAACACAATATAATTGCCCGACAAAAATTCTTTCGTATTTTCATTCTTATCTGCATCAACATTTTTAAATTTTTACAATTTCCTTTATCTGTTCCAAATTAGTCAACTCGGCAATACTGGAAATGAGTTTATGAGGTTTTGCTTTTTTTAATTCACTCTCGGAAGAAGAACCGCTCATTACGGCAATTGTCCGTATTCCCGCATTTTTTCCCGCATAAATATCTACAGTCATATCTCCGACATAAAGTGCTTCATCGGAATTAATTTCTAATTCTTTCAAAATTTTTAATAACAAAGTCGGCTCAGGTTTAAGTTCTTCCATTGTCCCTGCACAGGTAATTAAATCGAAATAATTGTCTAACCCCAAATGATTTAATAAAATCAAGCTGAATTTTTCCGGCCGATTAGTAGCTACTGCCAACCTAAAATTCCTTTTTTTAAGACTTTTTAACATTTTTTCTGCAAAAGGTATCGTACACGCATAAGTAAGCAGCGATGACTTATGATGTTGACGATAAATCTCCAGTGCTTCCTCTACATGTTTGTTTTTTACAAATGTTTTAATAAAATTCACATTCCCTCCACCCACTGCCTTATGTACGGCGGAAAATCCAACCGTTTTATATTTCAATGTTTTTAGGGTATAATTTAAGCTTTTTTCAATTGCTTCATATGCATCAATTAATGTTCCATCCAAATCAAAAATAACCAATTTTATCATAATTTTCTTATCCTTTTAATTTTGTGCTTTACTTAATTAGTTATTGTAACATAAACAGATACGTAATAAAACGAAAAAATCAGATTAAAAACTATATTTAAATTTTATCGAAAAAAAATCATTATTTTTAAATTTGCTTAAGTTGTCTTCCCCTTCCCCTGTAAAAAAGCCCGCAGATAAATCGGTCCACAGATTTTCCCGGCAATTAATACTAAATGTTCCTTTTAAAAAACAGCTGTCATCTATTAAATTATACATAGAAAAAAGTTTTAATATTTTTTTTTCATAGGAAAATTTTCGTTCTATATTCGCCACCATGGTTACTTCATCTTTCCTTTCTTCTATCACTTCGTCAATTAATATCTTTTTATAAAGCAAATTAAAATTCACATAATTATCCCCAAATGTTCTATCCAATCCCAGCCCTCCGGTAAAAGAATCTCCTTTATGGTAATTTAAGGAATTCTTATCCTGAAACCCGACCCCGGCAAATAAAGCCCCTTCTCCTCTTATCCCCCATTTTCCCCAAACCAACTCAAAATCATAACCGAACATATCATTTTGGAAATAAACTGCGTTAATTTTATTTAAATCAATATCTAAACAATACGAGGGAAAATCTCCAAACCCTCTAAAATAATACAAAGACCAATCAATTTCCCCAAAAATACCGGAGAATCTACTGCCATATTCCATGTTTTTTATGTTTTCCAAAGGTAAATCTTCTTCCACCGGCAATGGAAAGAATACAGGATCAAAAGGTGAATTTTTTTCTTTCAGCTCATCATAAGTGCCCTTTTTAAAAAAAGGAACTAATACAAAATCAAGCCGATATTCTCTACCCCAATAAGGAGAAACCATTAACAAAGGAACAGATAATTTTGCCTCTTTTCTTTCTCCTTCTAAAAAGAGTTTAGTAACATCTAATGGATTCAGCATATCTACCGGAGATATATAATCCAATTTTCCCCAAAAAACTTTGGAATAACCTATTTTAACATCTATTGCCGGAAAATAAAAATTCAAATCAGTATCCCTTACCTTCGGAAAAACTTCATTGTTATCTTCTTTTTTGTTGGAGAAAATCCCTTCTATGGAGCAACTTTGGTAGAAAATAAGCCATGATTTAAAATCCACTTTATTTTCTAATAAAAGACTGCTCCTTATTTCAAATAGTTCCTCTCTATCCGGATAAAAAAGTCCTTTTGTTTGAAAATCCCCGCCAAAGGAAAAAGCGAAAGGATTAAAGAGCAATATAAACCACAGGAACAGTGTCGATAATTTAATTCCTTTTATATTCATTATTTAATCCTTTCGTTCGAATCAGGGATTAATAATCTTCTCATTGCCATTATGCTGGCCGGAAGAATTAACATATCCCCAATAAGAGCAAAAAATAAAGTCAAAGCAATTAATAATCCAAATTCCCGAGTTGGCTGAAAACCGGATATTAAAAGAATTAAAAACCCGGCTATATTTATTATTGAAGTAGAGGTAACCGCACTTCCCACTGAAACAGTCGTTTTTCTTAAAGTATCCGGAACTGAAATTTTGTTATTTTTAAGTTCCCTTCTAAAACGGAAAATAAAGTGAATAGTATCATCCACGGCAATACCCAGAGCAACCGAAGCTACCATTACTGTTCCGGTATTCAGGGTAATTCCAAACCATCCCATAATCCCGATAATAGAAACTATGGGAAACAAATTAGCAATAATACTTAAGCAACCGTATTTTATTGACCGGAAAGCAATAAATAAAATTGAACAAACCAACAAAAAAGCCAAGGAAAAACCTTTTATCTGGCTTTTTAGGAGATATTCATTCATGAGATTATATAGATAGAGCGTCCCGGAGAAAAAAACATTTACTTTTGTTGTAGAAAAAGTATCCCCTGCCATTTTTTGTATTAAATCAGCTAAAAGTATACTTTCCCGGGAAGAGATAGACTCAATCTTTATTGATATTTTCCCCTGCTTATAATCAGGGGTAACTATATTTTTCAACTCTTCTCTACCTTCATCAGAAAAGGTAAATAAAAATAATTCCTGTGCTATTAAAGATTTAGAATCGGGTATTTTATAATATTGGGGATTATCCTCTTTTAACGCCTTATTTATTGTCTTGATATAATCTGCCAGCGAAATTACTTTTTTAACCCCGGGAAGCTGTCCAATAGCACCGGATAATTTATCCATTTTTCTCAAAATTTCCGGTTCCTTTAATATATCTTCTTCTCCTTCAATAACTAAAGCCATATCCCCTATTCCGGAAAGATTTTGATTCACCAGCATCGTAGATTTATAAAAATCATCTTCATGGGGAAACCATTCAATTTGATTTGTTTCTATCGTTATTTTAGTAATACCCCAGGCAAAAAAAACAAAAACCAGCATTGCCGTTACTAAAATATATTTAAATCTCTTCTCATTAAATTCAGCAATTCCCTTTAAGCACGATTGCCAATATTTATTCTCTTTCCCCCTTTGATTAACCGGTAATAAAATCAAACAGTAAGGAACAATGATAATAGAAATAAAAAAGGCAAACATAATCCCAACAGCAGCCCCTATACCAAAATGCTTCACCGCATCAATAGGACTAATGACTAAGGATAATAATCCACAAGCAGTAGTTATACTGGTAATAAAGCAAGGAAGAGTAATGTGCTCTAAAGTATTTATAAAAGTTTCTTTTTTGCTGCCTTTTTCTTTTATTTCGTCGAAATACTTTATTATATGCACCCCGTCAGCTATGGATAAAATTACAATCAGCGGAATAAGCATCCCGGTTATGACATTGAAAGGATATCCCAAAAAGGAATAAAATCCCAGAGTACAGAATAAACTCATCCCTATTACCAAAAAGAGAACAAAATTTTTATACCAGGAACGAAATAAAATAAAAATAAATAAGCAAATTACAGGAAGAACCAGCATCGGCAATATTCTTTGATTTTCTCCGGTAAAGCGATTAAATTCAGTCAACATCTTCATATCACCGGAAAAAAATATTTCCAGATTTTCCGGCTTTCCCTGCTCAACAATCTCTTCCACCAAAGACACTGCTTTATCTGCTTTTTCCGAAGACATTTCCTCAAAAGCAATGACAATTGCAGTAAATTTACCATCGGATGAAATCAGGTAATTTTTAAATAATTCATCTTCTAACGCATTTTTTTTTATTTTTACTAAATTCTTTTTTTCCAAGCGGGAAAGAAGAGGATTAATCTCTATCCCCTCCGAAGTACCGATTATTCTGTTGGCATTAGCCAGACTATGTACCGACTTTGCCTGAGGTAAATTTTTAAGACAGGCTGTTTTTTCTTTGATATAGCTTAAAATATCCAGGGAAAATATATTATCAGAGCGTAAAGCAACAATAAAATATCTTCCGCCTTCAAATACCTCACGATAATTTTCATACATAAGGTAATCCGGATTATCGCTCGAAAACCACACCTTAAGAGAATTATCCGTTTGGATATTAATTAAAAAACCAAAAACTACTGTAACAATAATAACAATAGCCAGACACCAAAATCTAAATTTATATAAAAGCTCGGCTAATTTTTTCATTACCTTTTTAATTCTTTTCTTTCAAAACGCTTTGAAGAAAGGCCTTGATTATATTTTATTTTTTCTACTCTTATTAATGTCTTATGTCTGATTTTATGATTCTCCATTAAAAGTTCCAATACTGTCCAGATTTTATCAATCTGTTTTAATTCTAAGCATTTATAAGTCTTTTCTATCTCTCCGGTATTATTATAATAGTCTGCCTTTAGGGTAATAAAATTATCTTTCCTGACCCATGAAAGTATTTTCGGATATTTAGAATCGCTATCTTTAGGATAGGAAATCAAAAGATAACACTCATTATCTTCATAAACTGCCAACTCTTTCTCTAAATGGTAAGTGTAATCTTCCAATTTCCTGCCGGAAATATCTTCATAGGAAAAATCAGTCCCGGCAAAATTTTCATCTTTTTGATTAGTTGCGATTCTTCTTATTCTGCCTAAGGCAGGTAAATAAAGAAATCTTTCGTTATCTTCTCCCTTATGCTCCCAAACCAAAAAGGCAGTTCCGCTTATATCGTTAGGATAAGCAAATTTCAGCAATAACTTATCCTCCCCGTTAAAATCCTTACGGATAACAAAAAGAGTTCTTTTTCTTTCCCTGCCTTTCTTATCGGTTAAAATCATTTTCATTTTTAAATCTGAATCTTTACCCGTTTCTCTTTTATCGATCTTCCCGGCAACCCACAATCCTGTCGGCTGGGGAAAAACCCCTTTTATATCAGCCAAAATAAAAACCAAACTTAACATACACAATAAATAACGCTTCATTCCTCTAACTCCTTAAACTTCCTTAAAAATATGCTTAGCTTTAACTCACAACAAACCAAGCTCAATATCTTTTCCTTTTCATTTTCTTCCTTTTTTTAAATTCTTAATTTAATTTGGAAAATATAATTTTTTTGACTTTACCGGGGATAAACAGGAACAGAAATCCTGCGGTATTAACATAATTAATTATTCCCTGCCTAATTTTTTTATATATAAACAATTTTATCAAGAATATACTTTCCAATTTGTGTTTTTAATACGTCTTTAGAAACTAAATCAATTTCTGTTTTCAACAAATCTTCAAAATACTTTTCTAAATCCATAAATTCAAAAATACCGATAGGTTCTTCAAAATCAACTAAAATATCTATAGTAGTTTTTCTTACCGGTCTACCTTTAACATAGTCGCCAAAAATACCTATTTTTCTTATTTTATATTTTTGTTCTAATTCTCCCTTATGCTTAGATAAAACATTTTTTATCTCCTTTATTGTTTTCATAATTTTCCCCCCGGGTTAAAGTTTATTATCTAATTTATATTATCAAACTTTACTTAAATTTTCAAGCCTAACTTTATCTTATCTCCTATTGTTTTTTTATCCTTGTTTTCTACGGAAACTTTTAATATAATTAAGTGTTAATTGAATTAATAACTTTTCAAATATATCTTTGTATTAAAAAAGAATGTACCCTTTATGGAACAACACGTATAAGCAATTCAAGTAAAACAAGGTCTTTTTGTTTTTAAAAATTTAATCCGGAAGGAAAATTATGGCTAATTTTAAAAATAAAAAATTACTTCGTCAACTTAGCGCTTTAGATGTATTTTGTATCTCTACGGGGGCAATGATTAGTTCCGGTTTATTTATACTTCCCGGAATAATTTATGCTAAAGTCGGTCCGGCAGTAATTTTAGCTTATATTTTCGCCGGGCTGTTTATTCTCCCGGCATTGTTTGCCAAAGTAGAATTAGCTACGGCAATGCCTAAAGCCGGGGGTAGTTACTTTTTTATTGAACGCAGTATGGGCTCAGCAGCCGGGACAATCGGTGGATTTGCCAGTTGGTTTTCGCTTACCCTTAAAAGCGCTTTTTCTTTAGTAGGTGTAGGCGTGTTCATGACCCTGATTAATCCCGGAATTACTGAAGGGCATATTAAATTTATTGCTATATTTTTTTGCTTGCTTTTTATGATTTTTAATTTAACCAGTGTTAAACTTACCGGTAGAATTCAAATTTTCCTTGTTTTCCTGCTTATCGGCACCCTATCTCTCTACATTCTTCGGGGTGTAATGTTAATTAATGTTCACAGTTATACTCCATTTATGCCTTTTGGTAAACGTTCATTGTTTCTGGCAATCGGTATGGTTTTTATCTCCTTTGGTGGAATAACTAAGGCAGCCAGTATCGCCGAAGAGATTAAAAACCCCTCTAAAAACATCCCTTACGGAATGATTTTGTCTTTTTTAGTAGTATTGCTTCTTTATGTATTAACTATTTTTGTGACAGTAGGGTTACTTAAACAGGATGAATTAGCTCATTCCCTTACTCCTATTTCTACCGGCGGTTACAAAATATTCGGTACTTTGGGCAGTATAATTATGGCTTTTGCCGGAATACTGGCTTTCGTCTCTACGGCCAATGCCGGGATATTATCCGCTTCTCGCTTTCCTCTGGCAATGAGCAGGGACCATCTTTTACCGGATTTTTTTGCTAAAATAAATAAACGCTTTAATACCCCTCATTTTTCTATTATATTCACCGGGATTTTTATGATGGCTTTTATCCTTTTTTTAAATCTGGAAAATTTGGTAAAAGTAGCTTCTACTTTAAAAATTATTTTGTTTATGTTTGTCATTCTGGCTTCCATTATTATGCAGGAAAGTAAGATATTAAATTATAAACCGACTTTTTCCGCCCCACTTTACCCATGGTTGCCAATAGCGGGTATTATCTCTTACGGTTTTTTCTTATATGAAATGGGTAGTATTGCCCTTTTATCGACAAGTATATTCATTCTATTCAGTATGCTCTGGTATAAAATTTATCTTAAAGGAACGGCTATGCGAAAATCTGCCTTGGTACACATTGTCGAGCGGGTTACTGCTAAGGAAATAGCCGGAAATTCATTAGCAAATGAGTTGCGTGAAATATTAAAAGAGCGGGATGAAATAGTTGAAGACAGATTTGACGAACTGGTAAAAAAGTGTGAAATAATTGATATCGGCAAACAAATTACCCTTATAGAATTTTTTACTCTGGTGTCTAATAAATTGGCTAAACAATTAAATATTAATACCAAACAATTACTTGATTCCCTTATTATCAGGGAAGAAGAGTCTACTACCGAAGTGAGGCCGGGATTAGCCATTCCCCATATTAGTATCGATGGTACTCATAAATTTAAATTACTTATAGCCCGATGCGAAGCCGGTATTAATTTTTCCAATGACTTACCCCCTGTTTACGTTGCTTTTATTTTAATCGGCTCACCGGATGAAAGAAACTTCCATTTACGGGCATTATCTGCCATCGCCCAAATTACCCAGGATGCGGACTTTGACAAAAACTGGTTACGCGCTAAAAACATTGAAGAGTTGCGTGATATTCTCCTGCTGGCAAAAAGACACCGTAATAAATAATCCATTCCTAACATAAGTTTACTTT
This sequence comes from bacterium, assembly GCA_023132075.1. Classification (GTDB taxonomy): domain Bacteria; phylum CBDUZB01; class JAGLHV01; order JAGLHV01; family JAGLHV01; genus JAGLHV01. Next base: position 1,671 of record JAGLYT010000006.1, on the reverse strand, counting down.
TAATATCAATATCAGAATATTAATCTTACAACAAAAAAGTTGTTAAATTCGGTAAACATATAACAAATATGCTATATACTAAATCTTTTCTTCCCTCCATGAAAGCATTTTCACGCTATCAGTCCCAGCAGGCCCTCCTATGCCATTTAAGTTTGGATCATATATCATATTCGGGTTTCCATTATTATCATAACTGTAAACGTTCATAGCCCCCGTAACTATATTAGTTCCTCTTGTGAAACAGTCATAACTAGGAGCATAAATAGCCGCAAAAATATCAGCAGTGCCATGCAGATCTATAGTACCGCTTTCTCCTGTGCAATAAAGAAAAAATGTAGTAGCATCTGCTCCTGCATTCACTAAACCAACCCCCGCAGCATCAATATCACCGGAACAATATAAATGCACTCCCGGCCCCCCTGCCACTGTATTTAATGTTATGCTGGCAGTTCCCGCAATATCTATCGAAGAACAAGTGTAGGTTCCCGGATTTATTACAAAATTAGTGTTTCCAGTCAAATCAATGACCCCTAAATCTACGGCTGCTACCGGAACAACCGGTATGGGAAAATTAGCTGTTGCAGGATCTCCTGCTGTAATTGTTCCTGTAGTTGTTACACTGCCCTGAACATTCGCAGTACCACTGGTAATCATATTCCCGTTTACTAAGGCAGCTCCTCTAACGTCAATTCCTCCATCTCCTGCTGTAACAGCATTATCAAATGGATCATAAAGAGGAAAGGGCAGCCTTTTAACTAAAGCTACGATTTTTCTTGCTTCCCTTGATTTAGCCTCACTCGGCACATAACCAACGCCTTCTATGCCATAACGATTAACCGGCAAAATATTACCCTCAAAAACAGAGCCCGGGATAAAAACATCAACTGTATATTGCCCCGCCGATAAACTTTGTACTGCTCCGGGACCGGTGTAATTTTCATTATTAACTATCTCAGTCATTGCTCGTTTTATTCCTGCATCAGCTAGTTGAATTGCCTGCGTCGATCCTTTCGCTTTTACTGTTGATTTTGTCTCTCTTTTAGCTAAAGAAGATAAAGCTACTCCTGCAGGAATTAAAACTAATGCCATTAAAATAACCAATGGCAAAGCAATTCCTTTTTCCGACATTGGAAACATCTTTTTTTTATCCATTTTCCTTCCCCCTTTTATTTCTCCTTTACTCATTATAGATTACCCCTCAGCAAGCTACGGAGGATTAAACCCGAATTAACCCATTTTACTACGGATTATCCGACTAAAAAAAAATTATTTCCTATATTCAACTGTCTATCTCATTACTTAACGACAGAACCGTGGCTTTGTGTTCCACCCTTGCAGATGGTTTACCTTTATTTATATATATCTTTTGCTCTCGTTTTAAATATATCACCACTTTATTGATTTGTCCATGTAATTATGGTCACTTTATTAGAAAAAACCGATTTCTAAATAAAAGAATTCTTGGGTTAGTTATTCATTCCAACTTAAAATTTATGGGTAACCGGACTCTTACGGGTACGGGCTTTCCGGCTTTTAGGGCGGGTACAAATTTTGCTTGTTTTATTAACTTTATTGTTTTCAATGAGATTTATGGAAAAATAATACTAAAATCAACTACCCCGCAGCAAGCTGCGGGGAATCGAAGATTTATCCCACATACCTTTTGAGCGG
>JAGLYT010000059.1 GCA_023132075.1 bacterium | reverse complement strand
GGATTCTACCATTTTCTCTTCCGCTATTTTTATTGCCTGGTATAGTACAGTAATAATATTGGGCAGTGATTTATCTTCCCCGTTTTGAAATCGGTTAATAATCTGTTTCCACTTCTCGCTGCTTATCAGTTTCTCTTTTAATAGTTTATCAAATTTAGTTTTGATCACTGCAAGGTCTAATCCGGGCAAACGAGATTCATTATGTTTGACGGATTGATTTTTCTTTGCTAAAACAGAAGTGGGTGATAGAAGTTTTTTAGAAGGGTTTTTTCTCTTCGGACCGGAAATGACATTAACCGCAATAATAATATCTGCTCCCATTTTTTTCACTACACTTATTGGAATAGGATTAACCAATCCTCCATCGACTAAAATTTTTTTCCCATTCCTGACCGGAGTAAATATTCCCGGGATTGAAGCACTGGCCCGGATTGCTTCTACTATCAACCCTTGCTGAATAATTACTTCCTCTCCTGTTTCAATATCTGTAGCCACAGTAGCAAAAGGTATTTTGAGTTCCTCAATCTTTTTATTCTTCACCAGGGTTTTGATGAAAGTTTTCACTTTTTTCCCATTGATAAATCCTGACCTGGGAATAACAAAATCCATTAACCGGCCTAACCTTTTCCAGTCCACTTCCATCGCTATTCTTTCCATCTCATCCACAGACATTCCTACGGCATATGCCCCCCCAACTAATGCCCCCATACTCGTTCCCGCAATTAAATCAATAGGAATTTTATTTTCTTCTAAAACTTTTAATACCCCAATATGAGCCAAACCCCGTGCCGCTCCGCTTCCCAGGGCCAAACCTATTTTTAATTTTTTTCTCATCATTAAATCTCCATCTCATAAATTCTATATTTCTTACAAATCTTCCCTCCGATAGCCATATCAAATTGATTTATTAAATCATTATCCTCCAAATTCCAACCTAATTCACACCATTTATATCCTAATTTAATTATATTCTTTTCTGTTTCATAAGATAAAACAGCAATAATCCCGGAATTCCGGTATTCTTTTTTTACTCCACCAAGGATTGAACGAACTCCATCTATTTTTCTCTTATAATATAAAAATTTCACTATCCCAATCAGTCCTAATTTGCCGTTTAATTTGTTCAATACCTGATTAAAGTCCGGAACGGTAACACTCACCCCCACAGGTTTACCCTCTATTTCAGCAAAGAGAACCAACTCAGGAATGGCAATTTGTTTAATATTTTCTGCAGTCAAATCCATTTCACCCTCTGTCATTGGAACAAAACCCCAATTTTTCTCCCAGGCAGAGTTATAAATATCTTTAATAAATTGAATATCTCTTTTATAATTTTTCATATCAAAAGGCCGTACTTTCACCCTTGTTTTTTTCTTTATTCTCTCTACGAGTTTTTCAATGCGTTTAGGAATACCGTCTTCTATTTTTTTGAGTAGAGCATATAAATCTTTTGCTTTCCGAAAACCATATCGCTCCATAAATTCAAGATAATAGGGTTGGGTATACGACATCATTATTGTCGGCGATTTATCAAACCCTTCCAGAAGAAAGGCACACTCTTCATTCATGCTGGGATTTACAGGACCCCTTAAAATTTTCATCCCCTCCATTTGGCACCATCTTTTGGCAGTATTCAATAAAACTTCAGTAACAGAATACTCCTCAATACATTCAAAAAAACCGAAGAACCCGGTTTTCTCTTGGTGAAAGTTATTATGATTTTGATCAAAAATAGCAGCAATTCTCCCCACAACCTCCCCATTCCTTTCGGCTAAGAATAATTCTCTCTTTGCATGTATCCAAAATGGATGTTTTTCAGGATCAAGTAAATTTTTAACCTCTTTCATCAATGGTGGAACCCAATAAGAATTGTCTCGGTAAATTTTCCAGGGAAATTTTAAAAATTTTTTTAAATCTTTTTTGCTTTCAACAACTTTAATATTTATCCCGTTCATTTTTCTCTCCTTATCAGCCCTGCATCTATCTCCGTCCAGAAAATATATAATTACAATTTCTATTAATTTAAACTTTTATTTTTCTTTAAATTATCCTTCCCTTTTATTTCTTCTTCTACAATTTCTACCAGATCGCCAATAGTAATAAACCGTTGAAAATAATTAGTATCGATAATATTAATCCCAAATGCATCTTCCATAAACATCAGCAACTGAGCCAAATCTAAAGAATCAATACCTAAATCATCAATAAATTTAGACTCTAATTTTACCTTTGAATCATCAACCCGGAGTTGATTAACCACAATTTTTTTTACTTCATTAAATAGTAACATTTTTCCCTTTTAAACTATTCAAACATTTTGGTTTTTCGTTCCATTTTTAAACAAAAAAAAATAAACTACCTCTTTATAATCCCATTAAAAAGTATTTCCATCAATTTATCTATATTCTTTTCTATTTCCGGTAAAGATGTTTTCACAGACCAGGGATATTCCAAACCCTTCAATGCAGAAATAATCGCAAATGAAGTCAATTCTATATCACGAATTGAAAATATTCCGTTTTTTACCCCTTCTTTTAGAATTGCTTTAATTGTTGCAATTTCTTCCTGAAAAGTTCTCTCTCTTATTTTTTCTATAAAAGCATAATGGTCAAGATAATCATCCTTGAGAGCGCTGTGGATATTAGCCAGCTCACTGAGGTATTTCATTCGAGTCATTATATATGCTCTGATTTTCTTTTGCGGTGTATGCTCGTTGTTTATTGCTTCGTTTATTTTTTCTTTTAAAAATCTATTCTCTTTTTCAACAACCTCTCTAAAAATATCTTCCTTGCTTTTAAAATAATGATATAAACTTGCTTTCCCCATTCGGGCGGCTTTGGCAATTTCATCAACGGTTGTTTTAATTAAACCATATTTGGAAAAAATTCTCTGCGCTACTTTAGTGATAATTCCTTTTTTCTCGTTTGTTTTCAATTAAATACACCTTTCTAAATATTCGACCGTTTTAGTTTTATATTCTGATTATAGCTTATTTCGTTTAATTTGTCAAGTTTTTTTTAATCTATCCCAGATCGTAATAATCTCGTCCCGGGCTTTTCCCTGCCCATATTCTATAATTGTTTTACCCTCTATCATCGCCTTTACCATCGACTCATCAAAACTTATTTTTCCGATAAGAGGAATATCCCTGCTTTTACAATATTCTTCTATTTTTTCCGTCATCTCTTTATTTAAATCGTATTTGTTGATGATTAATTTAACCGAAAGTTTAAAATGCTTTACCATTTTAATCACTCTATCCGCATCGTGAAGGCCGGATAATGTCGGCTCGGTGATAACTAATGCATAATCCACCCCCGATAATGAAGCAATTACCGGACATCCTATCCCGGGAGCACCATCGATAATAATCCAATCACAATTTTGTTTCTCTGCTAATTCTTTTGCTTTTTGTTTCACCAGGGTAACAAGTTTTCCTGAATTTTCAGACGCTATTCCTAATTTGGCATGAACAAGAGAACCAAACCTGGTATCCGAAATGTACCATTCTCCGGATACATTCTCTTCCATTTTTATTGCTTTGGTAGGACAGACAAAACTACAAAAGGCACATCCTTCACAAGCAATAGGATCTACCACAAACTCTTTTTCCCCGGAGGCGGATTGACTCGTATTTACAGCGGAAAAACGGCACACCTGAACACATTGCTCACATTGATTACAAAGTTCTTTATCAATAACTGCAGTCACCCCGCTTTTAAATTCATACTTTTCTTTTATTTGAGGACTAAGCAACAAATGTAAATCGGCAGCATCAACATCACAGTCTGCCATTACTTTGTTTTTGGCCAAAGAAGCAAAAGCACTGGTTACTACAGTTTTTCCCGTCCCTCCTTTACCGCTGATGATCACAATTTGTTTCATTATCAATCCTTGTATAATTTAATTTCAATGAGACTTAGAGTTTTTATAAGCTTTAGCTGAAAACTCTGTAGTCGAATTGATCCTGAGCACTTCGCTTTGCTCAGCATAAACTCCCTTGCAGGGAAGCGAAGGGTCGAGTGTTTAATTCCCCATGGCTTACTGCGAAATAATTGATTTTTCCCACTCACTTCTTTTTATTACTTTTATCTTATTCAACAAATCCATAAATTTATTTTTATATTCGGGAAACGCTTCTACCAGAGGTGTCCCTTTGGAATAAGCAATTGCTATCTCTTTTTTAAAGGGAATATTCATCAGTATCGGAATGTTTTCCTTTGTACAATATTTCTGCGTTTCTTCATCTCCCAAATCACAACGATTAATAATTACGCCAAAAGGAATCTTAAGCTTTCTCATTACTTCCACACTTAATATCAAATCATTAAGACCAAAAGGGGTTGGTTCTGTTACTAACAGGCAGAAATCAGTTTCTGTAATAGAAACAATAACCGGGCAGGAAGTTCCGGGAGGGGCATCAATAATCACTGTTTTCTCAGCATTTATATGTTCTTTAACCTGTCGAATCAAGGGGGGAGCCATTGCTTCCCCAATATTAAGCTTCCCCTCAATAAATTCTATAGCTTTGAAATTACCCTTATTAACTACCCCAATTTCTTTATTAATTTCTCTTATTGCTTTCTGCGGACAAAGAAAACTACAGGCACCACAACCATGGCAAAGCTCTTTAAAAACTAAAACGTCTTGTTTCAATACCGCTATAGCATTATAAACACACACCTCGGCACATTTACCACAAAAATTACATTTTTCTTTATCAATTTGAGGAATAGGAATAAAAGCCGGATATTTGTTTTTAATCTCCGCTTTTATAAAAATATGAGCATTGGGTTCTTCTACATCACAATCTAAAAGTTGTACATTGTTCTCCATAGAAAGGGCAAGACTGGTGGATACCAATGTCTTTCCCGTCCCACCTTTACCGCTGGCTACTGAAATAATCATCTACTTTTTTTCTCCCTCAAAAAATCAAAATTTTAACTATACCCCTCAAAAAAATGAAGGCAGAATGTACCCTGAATGATTTAACGAATTTTCGCTTAGGACCATTCTTCAAATCTTTCGGGCGACCCTCGGTCGCCCCTACATTAAATAAGTGTTAAAAAAATGCGCTTAATTTCTAGTCATTTTTGTCCCGCAATTCGGACAACTCATTGACGTACAGGGAACCCCTGCCTGATGCGCAACCTTATTACCGCATTTCGGACACAAACAAGAACCTCCCGGACCTATTCCGGGACGGCCTCCCCCTCTTCCTTGACCTCGTCCTCCTCCACTTCCCGGACCCCCGCCAAACGGACCTGTTCCATCTCCTCTGGGCATCTTAATCACCTCCTTTTTTAAAATTATTCTAATTCTACTCCGGCATACCAAATTTCGAATTTACACTGGGTCCCTGGGTTGATTCTAATTTACCCTCTTTGTATTGCTCTATTGCCTCTTTAACTGTTCCCGAAACCCCGGTAATTATTTCTACCCCTGCTGCCTGAAGGGTTTGAAAAGCATTGGGCCCAATATTTCCCGATAACACGGCTTTAGCCTGTTTCCCGGCAATAAGTTGAGAAGATTGAATCCCCGCACCACCCATCGTTTCCCTATTTGGATTTTGTATGGCTTCAAACTCTAAAGTATCACTGTCTACTACAATAAAATACTGGCATCTTCCGAAACGGGGATCTACCGTGGAATCTAAATTATCCCCTTCTGCAGTTACACAAATTTTCATCTTTTTACCTCCCTTTCTGTTTTTTATTGTTCTTCATCAGGATGGTCGCATACACTCTTGTCAATGCCATATCCCCTGCCTGCACCTGGATTGCAAAGGCTTTCTTTACCTTCTAACGTTCCTTTTTTTAGCTTTTCTATTACATCGTTTATTGTCCCGGTTATTCCTACAATTGTTTTTATTTCCTTTTCATTAAAAAGCTGCGCTGCCCGGGCACCCATTCCACCGGCAATAATATATTCTACCCCTCTTTGATGTAAAAACTGCGGAATAAATCCCGGATGATGTCCCGGATTATCAATTATCTCTTTTTTAACTACCTCTTTATTTTCGATATTAATGATAGTAAAAGAAGGACATCGCCCAAAATGGGAAGAAACAAAATCCCCATCAGTTGAAATTGCTATTTTCATAATTAACCTCTTTTTCCTTCTGAAATTTAGGTGGGAATAGAATTAATGGTTCTATTCCCACCTACTGCTTACTCATTTTACTCATTGCCTTTTGACGCGACAGCCGATTCTAACTCTTTTATGCGCTGGTTTACCAGCTCAATTTCTTCCTTCATAGCTTTGGCCTGTTCTTTCAACATTGAGGCTTCTTGTTGAGGAGTAATCTCCGGAGCATATGGAGCTGTAGGATAAGCATTTCCATAATAAGGCATTTCATAAGGATATGCAAATCCTCGCCTACCAAAACCCATACCAAAACCTCGTCCCCAGCCACGACCTCTACCCCAACCACGACCACCTCCCCGTCCTCTCCCGGGAATACCATTCATATAACCTGGAGTAGGGGAACCAGCACAGAAACCTGCTGCCCGACCGGTCATTGGCCCTAATCCACGAGGACCTGTTCTATCTCCACCTGGCATCTTAATCACCTCCTTTCTTTATTAATGACAACCATTTTCATTTATGCTCAAAAAATATATTCTTCCACTTTCTATTTTTGACATTTCTCACACAATCCATAAAACTGAATAAGATGATTAGTTATCTTAAAATTACATTTTTTATTAAGAGCCTTCATCGTTTGTGAAAGAAATTCTTTGGCTTCATCAATAAAATCCGTATAGTCTATTACTCTGCCACAATTGGTACATACCAAATGATGATGCTGTCTTATTCCTTTAGGCCCTTCTGCTAATTCATACCGGGCTCTTCCATCTCCAAAATCAAATTTGAAAACCAATCCTATTTGTACCAGTAATTCCAGAGTGCGATAAATAGTAGTAAGTCCAATAGCCGGATACACTTTATGTACTGCCAGATATATCTCTTCCGCACTCAAATGTTTCGCCGCTTTACTTAAAACCTCTATAATAGTTTCCCTGGGGATTGTTAGCCTATAACCACATCCTCTAAATTTTCCGTGCCACCAGGGTGGCCCCTTGCCGTTTCGTCCGGGCATTCTAATCATCTCCTAATGGTAATGGTTTTCATTCCCAGTTATATTATACATCGTATTCTAAATCTTGTCAAGTCTTTTTTTCTGAAGGTTTGTCCCTCCGGCTTTTTTATAAGGAAAATAGAAAGGTTGCATTTATATAGCTAATTAGATATTTATTATCTTTTCCCCTTTTACCGGAAATATGGGAAAAACACAAAGCAAAGTTAATGTTTTCATCTTTATGTTCAACTTTTAATTCTTCACGAAGAAACTTGTTTTTTCCTTCTTCAGAATACTTTACAAGAATATTGTTTAAAAATTCTTGTAATGAGATTTTTATTAGAATCTCATTATTTTGAAATATAACAAATTCGCTACTACTGCTACCAACTTCAAATCTATATTTAACTCCATCAATTTCACCGATATCGCCTGCGATATTATTATTTTTTGAATGACTGCTTAACATTGCCATATAATTATATTTTGAAACATCCAACACTTGTTTTGGAATCTGAGAAGTATTCAAAGAAAAATATTCGTCGTTAACCTTTCTATTCTCCCACCGGTTAACATAAGTAAAACCAAGAAGCTCTTCCACTATTTTTGACGGTAAAACAACTGAAGAATACCCCTTTCTTCCGCTTTTTATATCTTCCTGCTCTTTAAGCAAGGTCAAGTTCCGTCTAAACAAGGGTTGAATAACGTCCACACCATGAACCTCAATTAGATAACGGATGATAGCGCTTATTTCTTTTCTATCATCAAAAGGTACTTTTTTTTCTGATTTTTTGATTTTCTCACTAATTAAGAGGTTATTTTTTATCAATACTTCTTTTAAACGTCCGGTTTGGTTTCTTCGGGAAACAGCAAAAGCTCCCCAGGGACCGAAAGAACAGCTTAGTGCGATAATAAAAATGGTAATGGGAATAATCCGAATATCTTTCTTCCTGCTCAGCAAAAAATATATTCCTATTCCTAACAGCCACAATCCAAAAACAAAAACCAAATATCTCTTCTCCGTTATACCGTATTGCGAAATTCGAAACCAGAGTGTCCAAAATAACATCACAATCTGGGGAATAAGTATAAAATAAAATATTTGCCCGGCTTTTTTAATCCAGCCTACCTTTTCCCTTAATGGATATAGACTAACATAGGTCAGAACCCCTAAAAAAGAAAATCCTAAAATCATATATGCCAGCATCCCTTTGGGCCAATCCCAGGTAATTAAAACCTTAGCAACATA
>JAGLYT010000058.1 GCA_023132075.1 bacterium | reverse complement strand
TTTAACGATGAAACCCGGAAACCTGGTTTAAAGGGCACTTCTGTTTGGCAGGCAGAGCAAATCCCGGCGATATTTGTTGTTTTAGAATTAACGTTTGATTTCTCATTTTCCTTGTTGGAACCATGGTCATAAGTCTTTATTTTTCTGATTGGATTTTGTCCGTTTCTTTGCATTGTATGTATTTACCCATTAGTTTATTTATTAACCCAATTGACTTTAGTTTTGATTCGTTTTTATATTACTTTAAATTATCCAGAAATGTCAATTATTCAAAAAAAATCCGACAATGTTTGACTATTTGCCTGCTTGTCCGCCGGTTTGTTAAGCAAATCCCCCAGCTTATTTTTACAAAGTAAAAATAAGCTGGCCCATTTTATCTTCTAATTATACTTTTTTTTTGCGTTTTCGAAAACTTGTTGGTTTTATTTTACCGAACCCTCGGCTTTCACCATCTTCGCGCTTATCAAAATAACGCCCACTATGGGATTCCCGATCAAACCCTCCACTTCTTGGCTTACGATCTCGCTTACCTTCAAACGAACCACCTTCGCCGCGCTTTGAAAAACAATCACTACAATATACAGGGCGGTTATCTGTGGGTTTAAACGGCACTTCACATTCTTTATGACACTGTGAGCAAATCGCTTTCGTAAAACTTTTTTCTCTAAATCCACTTTTCCTATCGTTTCTGTCGCGACTATAGGAATGTTCACGGTTCCTTTTTTGGGGCTGACCGCTTAAAGCATCAATCTTTTTCTCCAAAAAAACAAGCTGTTGTTGTATTTCCTGAAGCAGACTTAAAAAATCCGGCTCATTTTGTTCCTTCTTCGATCGTTCCTTACGCTTGAATAATTTTTTCATAATTCCCCTCTTCGGTATAATTTGCTTACTCCACTTTAATTAATTTTAATTCTTTTTCAAACCTGCTTCCGTTCAAGCCAGGATAATCTATTCCTAAATTCACAAACACTGCCCTTGCTTTCGCTATTGGCATGGCTTAATTATAACAACAGTTTTACAATTAGTCAAGTTAGTCCGCTACGTTGCCTATTTTTCATTTTTCACCCAAAAAACATCTAACCATTATTTGTTTTTATCTTTTCGGCAATGTCCTTGATTATCGACGGAGAAAATTTATATTCTTCCCGCATTTTTTCCAAAACAGTATCTATTGTATAATTTCCCTTAAAATTAAATTCATCTATTATTTTTGCTAAAAGCGTTTCCGGATTAATTTTCCAAAGGTCAGCCACTTTCCGCACGGTTAAAGTTTTCATTTTCTTTCCTTCAATTTCCACAGAATAATCATGCTCGTGCCCTTCTTCAACCTCTTTTTTATGCACCTTCTGTTGAGCCGCCTTATCATCTTCCGTTTTTTCAACCGGCTTCCGGCATCCGATAAATACAAAAGCTGCGACAATCATAACCGCGGCAACCCCCATTGTTTTCATTAACTCCTGTTTGTTCATTTTGTTCATCGTTCTTCTCCTTTTTCTGTTTGATATTTTATCAAATTGCCGGACTTAGCAATATTACAGTTCTCCGGTACAGCATCTCTTAAAACAATAAACTGATTATACAGTTAATTATAATTATTGCCTGTCCGGAAAACTACTCTTTATTTTTATTTTAACTTGTAGTTTATCCCCTCAGAATAAATACAATCAATTACAATTTCCTGTCTTTTGTGTTGATTCTTGAATTTTCTATCACCCCCCCATAAAATATACGCGATATTTATTTGTTATCGTTATTTATGTAAAATGCTTTTCATCCTCTTAATTAATTAGACAGTTTAGGAATAGGAAAAGTTTCACTTCTAGGGGGACATTAAGAAAACCAACCCCTACTCTTTTTATCTACTATCTTTGAAAGTAATTGTATATTGATTTGTAAGATTTCTTCAATCATTTCATCTAACTAAGTATCAAACAATGTTGATATAACTATTTTCAAGAGGTAAAAAAAGATGAAAATATTAGATGTTTCAACCTGCTCAATAATCTTTGTGCTTATTTTCTTTTTTTCACCAACCAATGCTTTTTCGGCCGGAAATCTTTCCGATGTTAAAGTAGCAATTCTCTATGAGTCCATAGGTGACGGTATGCAGGAAGATTTGGGAAGAAATATTGACGACCAAATCAATCTAATTCAGGGAACGAGAGCAGATATGATTTTCCGCGGATGCTGGCAATGGCATTTCCTTCTGGAACACCAATATGATAAAATAGGCACTTCTATATCAGCGGTTAAAAATGCAATGCCCGACATTATTTTTACCGGAGCGATACCGGCACAAGCCTTATGGAGAACAGATTATAACCCCAAAACAAAACAATATATTGTTTATCCGGTTACTTGGGATATGGCTCTGGATCCGGCAACATTGGGTGTGGTGGGGATATCTAAGGTGGAGTTTCAATGCGAATATGCAAAAAAGCGTTTATGGGTAGACCAATCCATTGATAGCAGTACATATGATCCAGCTACCGTGATTGGCTACTTTCCAGATATAACTAACGCGGCATACCAGGAACTTATTTTGAGTTGGGCGAAAAAATTGATCGATCTTGGTTCAGATGCAATCTGGATTGATATGTTATTTTCACAAGCAGGTTTTTTGACACAGTTAATAGGGGATGTAAACGATCCGGCAGTTAAGAAATCTTACGAAGCGGCATCAAAAATTGTTGACGAATTACATAATTACAAACCGGGTATTTATGTCGGCACCTGGGATGGTTGGAAAAACTATCCCTATCCGCCGCCAATGATTGATTTTGTCACTAAAAGCCCGACCAAAGAAGAAGTTTTGGGCCAGTTATTAGATGAAGATAAGTGGGACACAAGTATTACGACAATCAGAGAAAAAAGAGGGGATATTCCGATTATCTCTTTTATTGATTGGGCTGATACTGTTGATACCCCATTAGGTGTATTCACCAATATTTTAAGCACCGCTGAGCAAAACAGTTTTTTAAGGGTAGCAGATGAATTTTTCAAGAAAAAAGGAATAATTTATTCATACCCGGTCCATGGCGGGTGGATGGGTGCAGATACGGCCGTATTCTCTTTCGAGAAATACTTTGCTTATGATAGCCTGGCCCCGGAATTTCAGTCTTATGAGACCATTAAAGAGCTTGCCCTGCAAAGAGCCGGAGATATCCATATGCCGGTTGTGACAATAAATTCTCCTCTTGATGGATCACAAGTATCGGGAACAATCACCATTGATGTTTCGGCTACGGATGATTGTGGAATCAGTAAAGTGGAATTTTATGTTGATGGCGCATTGGTTAATACAACCGTTGATTTACCTTATCAATATTTATGGAATACCGAAGGCATAACCCAGGGGGACCATAAAATAAAAGTGATTGCGTATGATCTAAGCGGCAATAAAACCGAACAAACAATAACTTTACAGGTAAGAAAACCGGCCGAAATCCTTCCCGGGACAATAGTGTATCCAAACCCTTATATTAAAGGAAAACATTCAAAACTTACTTTTGCCAATTTAACAGATCGGACAAAATTAGAAATATATTCCCTAAACGGTATTTTACTATACGAAAATGAGACAACTGAATCTTCCTACAGTTTTGTACCTGATAGATTTGCCTCGGGAATCTACATTCTTGTAACCAGAAACTCAAAAGGTACAAAATCAAGAAAGATTGCCATCATAAAATAACCATGATTTTCGGGCAAGGTCTTGAAATGTTATTTTGGAATTTTAGTGGAATTTTAGGTGGAATTTTAGGGACGTTGCGTCCTTTAAGAACTAATTATTATTTGTATTACTTTTGGTTCCTTTTTATTTACTTCTTCCCCTCTCCTGTATAATAAACATTGCTTAAGGCCCTCAAACTTTAAGACTTTAAGCAACGTCCCGTATTTTTTTTTCTGCTTTTTTTGTTTTTGCTTAAATAAAACTTAATTAGCTCCACTAATTTTTCGTTGCCTTGTTTTTTTGCATAAATTAATGCTGTATTGCCTGCTATGTCTTCTATATTAATATTCGCCCCTTTTTCTATTAATAGCTTTGTCATATCAAAAAAATTATTTTGGACTGCTAATATCAGTGCTGTTTTACCATCGTAGGATGTTTCTCCTTCACCAAAATAAGCCCGGACATTAATATTCGCCCCTTTTTCTATCAATAGTTTTGCCATATCCAAAAAATTGTTTTGGGCTGCTAACATCAATGCTGTTTTACCTTCGTCCATATCTTGGTAATCAATAGTTGCCCCATTTTCTATAAGTAATTTTGCCATAGGCAAAAAATTATTTTCAGATGCAATTATCAATGCAGTATAAATACGATTAGTAATTTCTTCATATCTTTCTTCATTAACTCCGGCACCTTTTTCTATTAACAATTTTGCTACTTCAAAAGAGTTAGATTTTGCTGCTTTAATTAATGCTGTATCGAAATCTAAGTATTTTGTATTCACATCAGCTCCCTTTTCTATCGCTTCTTTAACTTTTGAAACTTGATTATCCTTAATGAATTCATAAGGAATGAGTGCGCTTAATACTCCATGCTGTTTAAGCAATACTTTTATTTCATCATAAGATTTATCCATATCAGCATAATCCAATGTTCTCCTTCCTAACTTGTCCTTAATATTTGTATCCGCTCCTTTGTTTAATAATAATTTTGTTATTTCCAAAAAATTATGCTTAACTGCAAACATTAATGCTGTTTGATCGCCGGCATTTTTATCATTGATATCCGCACCTTTACTAATTAAATGTTTTGCTATTTTTAAAAAACCTTTTTTACTTGCTATCATTAAAGCAGTCACACCCTCGCAACCTTTTGCATTTACATCAACTCCTTTTTTAATCAATAGCTCTGCTACTTCTAAAGAATTGTTCTCTAATGCCCAAATTAATGCATTATAATCTGAACTATCCCTCTCATCAATATCTACTCCCTTCTTAATCAATAAATCTGCTACCTGCAATGAATTTTTTGCAGCCGCTATCATTAAGATTGTTATATTATTGGGTAATCTATCCAAAATCTTATAACGGTCAGATTCAATCTTCGCATTAATATCCGCCCCTTTTTTTATCAATAACTTTGCTACCTCTAAAGAATTATTTTCAGCAGCTTTCATCAGTGGTGTCCAATCACCTTTGTATCTTATATTAACATCCGATCCTTTATCTATTGCTTTTTGAACTTCTGACACCAAATCCTTCTCTATACATTCTATGGGAATTATTACAAGGTTTTCCACCCCACCTTTTCCAAGTAATGCTGCCACAATTTCATTGTGTCCTTTCATTTGGGCAATACGCAATGCAGTCTTTGCATCATTACCTTTTGCGTTGATATTTGCACCTTTTTCTATTAATAATTTTGCTACATCCAAAGAATTATTATCAGCTGCTAACATTAATATTGTCCAACCATCATGATTGTTGCGTTCTTCTCTATATTTGGCATTAAGATCATTTACGCCATTTTCTATGAGCAACTTAGCTATCTTTAAAGAATTAGAATAAGCTGTAGCCATTAAAGCTGTTATACCTTCGTTGCTTTTCAGATTAACATCCGCTCCTTTTTTTATTAGCAATCTTACTACCTCTAAAGAACCATCCCCTTTACCAGCAGCTCGCATTAATGCACTCATTCCCCAATGGTCTTTTTTATTAACATCTGCACCTTTTTGTATCAACAATTTTGCTGCTTCTAAAGAATTATTTATAGCCGCTAACATCAACGGTGTCACAGCATAAAATGGAAATATTGACCATTGAATATCGTACGGAGAAGATATAGGAATAAATGAATTTTCAATTTCAATATTTGCTCCTTTTTCTAATAATAGTTTTGCTACTTCTAAAGAATTATAATAAGCAGCCACCGCTAATGGCGCCCAACTATCCTCCCCATATGTAGATTCTGCGGTATACATTTCATCGATATTAGCACCTTTTTGTATAGCTTCTTTAACTGCTGAAACATCGTTATTTTTAACTGCTTCAAAAGGAATCCGGGAACCATAGACACAATTACAAAAAAACAAAATAAAAAAAATAATACCAAAATTTAACTTTTTTCTTCTCATTTTTTTACTCCTTTTTTGGGGGTGGAGGAATTTTAGGGACGTTGCGTCTTTTAGGAACTAATTATTATTTGTGTTACTTCGGGTTCATTTTTAGTTGCTTCTTCCCCTCATTCCACTTAAACTTACTTTCAATTCTTTTTTAAATCTGCTTCCGTTCAAGCCAGGATAATTTATTCCTGTTTATAATTAGTCAAGTTAGTACGCTACGTCCCATATGTTGTCTTATATTTAGTCCTTAACCTTTTGTCACTAAATTGATGTTTTGATGAACGTCCCTCATGTCCCTCATGTTTTCCCTTTTATTTAATTTTCTTAAACTGTCTGCCTGCATCCTCTATCCCCGACTCAATCAATTATTTTGTGTTTAGCTAAATTATCCCTTGAAATCAAACTCAAAAACTTTGTCTTCGATATTAATTATCATTTTCATTTGATTTGCATTTTGATTATATGGAAAACTGATATATCCCTTAATGAATTTATCGGATTCTACAGTATTTTTTCGCAAACTTTCTTCTGCCCAAAACGTTCTTCCTATTAGTAATTCATTTTTTAAAGATTCATATTTTTTCATTTCATTAACTTCTTTTTTCAATTTTTCTTCTTGCTCTTTTTCTTCCGCCTTTTCCTTTTCCTCTTTTATTCGTATCTCTTCCTCCGTATTAGTTTTAAAAATATCTACGATATCCAAAGCTACATCGAGAGTATCGCTAAAGGCGTCTGTTTGTTCTGCAGTATAGCAGGCCGGCTTTTCTTTTTCTAATTTATTATCAATCTCATTAATTTTGCTTTCGGGATCTATAGCATATTCTTTTTGAACAGTTATTGAAGATACATTGATACTATAATAGGACATCACGGGGTCAAATAAAATTGGTTTTGCGGAATTATTTGTCACTGTCATTTCAAAAACAAACCCTTCATTAGTTTTTTTTATAAATCCTAATGAAACATTCGCATTTTCCTGTTTCATGAGTATTACAGGATGCCCATTTTCATATTTTAAATTCTGCTGGTCAACCGGGAATAGAGAATTAATAGGATTAGGTTTAGGCAGAGTAGAACAAGAACTGATAAACAAACCAATAAACAAAATACTTAATACTTTTTTAATACACATTTTAGTTATCTCCTTAAAATAGATTTAAAGTTTACCTGCAATTCTTAGACTTAGGGGACGTTGTCCAATTTGTTTAATATATCCTCTGCTAGCCCCTTTTCTTCTATCCGCTCTCTTGCCCGATACATCGATGCACTTGCCGCTGCCCTTTTTATCCCCAAAGCTTCGCCCAGTTCCCTCAAACTTTTTCCTAAGTAAATAACACCCAAATAAACTATCAGGTCCCTTGCTTCCCTCACTCCTTTTACCCGGCTGTTTAATATTTCTTTCCGGCCCTTTTCATAATGTCTGCTGACAATATCGATAATCTTATTCAGATCGTGTATTTTCTTTTTTTCTGCTTTTTCTGTTTTCCTTAATATTTCTTCAACAAATGTGCCGCTTCCTAATATCCTTTCATCAAACATCTCCTTATCGTCTTTACCCCTTTTTAATAACTCTTCTAACCCACCGGCACTCCTTATTAATCCTCCACCTTCATAATTTTCCTCTAATCCCACTCCCTCTTTGATATATTTTACATACGCCCTTCCGGCTCTTCCTTTACTATTGCCAAAATAACTCAGCACTTCATTCACTTCAATTACATTATTTTTTTCGGCTTTACCAACAATTTCATGATGACCTGACCATTTATATTTCGCTAATTCTTCAATAGCCGCTGCTTTTACTTTTACAGGGTTCAAATGGATGTATCTTATTAATGACAATAAATACTCATCTTTATCGCATAATATTGATTTATATCTATTCTCAAAAAGATGTCCCTTCCGTTTATTAACTTTATTGTAGTAAACAGCGTAGCCCGTCAAAAGCCGTCTCATATACTCCGATAGCTTCGTATTCCCGGTAAGAAGCAACATATGAAAATGATTGTCCATTATACACCAGGCATAACACCTCATACTGCTTTTATCCAAATTTAATTTTATTCGGCGAAGTAATTCCTCTTTTTCTTTATCTTCCTTAAATATTCTTCTTCTTTCAATCCCTCGCCCAATTATATGATGCAGTGTTCCGGGATAATCTATCCTTCCTTGTCTTGGCATATTCCAACTCTATATATTTTTTCTGATTCTGTCAATAATATTATACATTTTAAACAACGTCCCCTATTCTTCCCTATTTTCTCCCTATTTTCTCC
>JAGLYT010000057.1 GCA_023132075.1 bacterium | reverse complement strand
GGTAAAATTATGCGTCTAGAGAGAAATATATTTTGTCTGTAGTAAAACACCTACACCTTTCCAATCCGCCTTACTGACTGGCGAGACTGTTGCTATGCTTTAGCAGTCGATAGTCCATAGATAACAGACAAAGAATAAATACTAAACCCTCCTTACAGACTGGAGGACAGGCAAAGTCAAAATCATAAATTCAAAACAAAGACAAAGTTTAAAAACATTATCAAGGAGTAACCTTTTTAAATTTTATCTCTAATTAATTTCTTAAAAAAGAACGCATAGGAGCGACGATGTTTATCGTTTCTAAACAAACCTTAGTCACTCCTACACTGTTACTTTTTTTATTAATCATCCAAAATAAATCAATCAAACTTTTAACACTATTCAAGCCATCGTTTATTCAAATCTTACATCATCTAAATAAAAAATCGACCCTCCGGCGTTATCTCCTTTACCAACTGAAAAGGAAAGCCCGCTAATAATATTGGACATATCTTTTCCTGTTAAATCAATTGTATATTGCTTCCATTCTTTAGTACATACTACCGCACCAAGACTTCCTTTAGCCGTATCGGAAGAAACGGAACCATCCATTATTCCTCCTACTGTAAAACCTCCTATTCTTTCTCCTCCTTTTTCACCTCTTAACCAAAAAGTAAAACTTGTTGCTCCGCTTAAGTTGAAACCACCCTTTACTGTTCCCCAATTATTTGCCGGTTCCTGCCAATAAATACCGGCCCAACCATTAGGCCCTTTTGCTGCATAAGAAATCTTAAAACAGGTTCTTCCGGAATGAGGTTTTACTGCCCAGGCACCATCTATTTTCAAATCACTTATATCCCCCATCCAACCGGAAGGGCAATAATGGTTACTCATAGAACCTTCTTCCGTATAGATATAAAAGGGCTTAAACCCTGTAGAACTTCTTTTAGAAACAGAAGTTCTTACTTTCGCTGTAGAACCAGTTACTGCGTCCTTCTTTACCGATTGTTGTACCGGTGTACAACCAAATAAAAAACTTCCTACCATTGTAGTTGTAATTAAATAAACTAAACTCTTTTTCATTTTTTTCTCCTTTTAATTATTTAAAATTGCTGCAAAAAACTAAAACATTTTATTATAAGCCAAAACAAATCGCTCTGTTCCCTGCATTTGAAAAACCAATCCTTCTTTTTTTTCTCCTTTAGCACTTGTGGTTGAAGAAGAAGCAAATAAATAAGCATCTATTACTCCCCAAGTCCAAAAAGCTGCTGCTACATATCCACACATTCTACTCGTATCCAGCTGATCACAATAATCATCATACAATGAATCGTCAGGAATCCCTTTGTCTTCATACTCACTGTAAGTGTCATTGGCTTTACTGTACATCAGTATCGCTCCGGTTAAACTTGCCAGTGTCATCCCGGTAATAATATACCCCTTTGTCTTTTGCTGATTAAAAAACTGCCCCCAGCCCGGTAATAATAATGACCGTAAAGAAGCATTCATCGGAGTTTTAGCATAAAAATCAAATCCTTCCTGTGTCTTCCACCTATCCTGAGCAAATGCTTTTACCGGTAATAAAAGAAAACAAATTATTACCATCGGATATAATAAAACTAACCCCCTTTTTATTTCCCTTCTCAAAATCCACACTGTTTTTTCACCTCCTCTCTTAATTTTTTTAAAATTCACCCATCTTTTTTTTAACTATTTTTATTAACGGTCTTTATCTTTTGTCTTTGTTTTGAATTTATGATTTTGAATTTTGAATTTATTTAGTATTTAGATATTCGGATTTAGTATTTACTCTTTGTCTGTTATCTATGGACTATCAACTGTGGACTATGGACTATTTTATTTTACATACCTTATATCATCCACATAGACAAACCCTCCTACACCTGGTATATCATCTCCACCGCTGTAATTAAAACCGATAGTAAAATATGCGGTGATACTGGTCAATTGAGTCAGAGTAATCTCATGTTGTTTCCAGGTATTGGTAAGGTTATTCACTACTACTTCTTCTCCATGGGGTCCGGTAAAAACCACCGTAGTATCAGCAGATAAAGCCCCTTTAGCCCAAAAAGTAATTTTTGTATACCCTCCGGGAGTAAAATCCCTATAAGTACTACCGAAACTCTGGCTATCCTCATCCACAATTAAAGACAAATAACAGTAACCATGATGCATTATGTTCCACTCATAATCATAAACATCCTCTCCGGTCCAGGAATATTTCATACACATATCACCTTGAGGAGGACTTTGTCCGGTAACCCGAAAATCCATATTCTGACCCTGAGGCCCGGTCATATATATCGTACCTCCTACCCCTTTTAAATCGTCATCGTAAACTACCCAGTCATTCCAGGATGTATTTCCCAACGATTCATCCAATGTGGGATTGGTGAGCTTATTCAAGGGATTTAACTCGCAGCCAACTATAAAAATGAGCGGCAAAAAAATTATATATTTAAAACTTCTTTGCACGATTTTACTATAAACTTTCATTTTCTTTACTCCTGACTTTTTAATTTAAGGATAATTATTTCTACTCTTCTATTTTTAGCCTGTCCTTCTTTGGTATCATTAGAAGCTATAGGTTTTGTCTCTCCCCATCCAACAACATTTATCCGGGAAAAAGAAATCCCACATTCATTAATAAAATAGTCGGCGACACTCTGAGCTCGCAATTCAGATAACTTCTGATTATAACTTTCACTGCCAACACTATCGGCATGCCCTTCTACTCTGAGTTTATTTTTAGGATAAGACTTGAGTATTTCCGCCGCTTTATCCAAAACCCTAAAAGCAGATTTCTTTAATATTACACGATTAAAGTCGAAAAGAATACTTGCCTTGATACTAACCCTTAACCCTTCTTTCTCTTTAGTTATTTTAATCTCTTTAGGTATTTCCTTAGGAGCAATTTCTATTTTCACGGAAACTAAAGGGGCAGTCGCTTTATTTCCCGCGATGTCTTCCGCTTTAAAAAGAACGCTATACTCTCCTGCAGTAATCTCCATTTCCGAAGAATCACTTTTCCCATCCCACTCAATACTGAAAGGGGGTGATTCGATAGAAGTAAACAATTTTATTAAATATCCTTCCTTATCTAAAATCTCCACCCGCCAGTCTTTTATTCCCGAATCATCCGAGACCATTAAACGAAAAGAAGCCGTATCATTGATACCATCTCCGTCAGGGGAAAATAAAGGGTTCAATGGTTCTATAAAAAGGCGCGGGGGGGTGGTATCCGGCGGAGGCGGCGGAGTAATGAAAAGCCCAAATCGCCAGATGCAAAACAATCTTATCTCATCAAACCCACCAATCATTCCGGTAATATATTTTTTATCTGTCTCCCGTGTCCCTAAATATTCTACCCCTACTTCAAAATCTCCGATCTTGCGGCTTAAAGAAGCTTTATATAATCTATCAAAAGTTTGTCCGTATGTACGATGCCAATCTTCCGGCCCCCATACCCCCTGTTGATAAGTAAAGGCAGCTAAATAAGGATTTTTGGCCAAACTTACTGTTGTATTGAGTAACCCGGTAATAGGTTTACATTCTTCCTGATTGGTAGTATAAGAAAAAATTCCATCTGATAATTCCTCACCCGCTCTTAAAGTAATAAGAAATTTGTAATCCTGAGGTAAATTAATTTTACTTAAGAGAGTTACAAAAGAAAGAGGCTTTTTCGTTGCCCATTTCCCGTGGGTCGCACTGGGTTCCCAAACACTTTCTCCTGATTCATCAACATAAGTTTGTAAATCAGTCGTAGTCGGTAAATAAGAGAGGGTATAACCCAAAGCAAAAGCAAACCTTGCATCTTCATTGCGATTTAAATTCCATTCCTGAAGAACATTGGGCTGCCATTGATAAAACCATGACCCGGGAGTCGGGTCGTAAGTTAAAAATAAAGAACATATTGCTGCTTCGCGATTATCATTGCCTACCCAAAAAGGTTCATCCTTACCCCGTGGTGTAGACCAAATCGGACCGGGATTTTCAGCCGTCCCTTCGTGTAAATAAGGCATCGGGCCCACAAGCGGCCGGCGATAAGTAAAAAGCCCCGTAGTATAAACTATAGGAGAAAGGGTTTTATCCAATTGCAAAGTAATTTCATTTTTATTTCCGGCAAGTAATCCCGCATGGGTATAAGTAACGGCACTTTCATTTATTAAGGGAGCACATTTATTAGTATTCATTTTCATTTTGATAGCCAGGGTATCTAGAAAATCGGTCTTGCCTTTTTTCATTATATATTCACTCCCTGCATACCCCGTGCCTAAAGCAACTTCTTCCATATAACTATACTCATCCCCTGTCCTGAAGGATTGATAAAGCAACCCTGCCTGTAAAGGAAAACCACTAATAATATTCGTTTTTGTGCTTAATTCCCCTGTATGCTTATGTTTGTCTTCGTCTTTTTCAGCCCAATCTATTTTCTCGTTTTTATAAATAAAAGCAGAATCAAAAAGACCCATTTTAAAATTATATTTAGCTAAAGTAGACTCTCCTCCGCCCCAGACAAGGCGGGGACCACTCATTAAGGTAAAGCTATTGGTTTTTCCTTTTATTTCTATCTCCCCTCCTTCAGGAACACATTCACCGGAAACCCGGCGATAAGTATTGGGAATATAGGTCTCAGGAAAAAGGTTAAACATATCTCCCTCGTAACCCCAGTGATAATGACCGATACCGCTAAAATAACGTGCTGTAAACCTTTCTCCTCCTAAATATTTTAGCTCTCCCCTTACCATTTTTACATTCTCTTTCTCATCATGCATTCTATGCTCATCATTAATAGGCAGCCATAAGGTATCCGCATAATCACCTACTACTTCTATCCCCAACCCTCCGACTATTCTTTTAAGGGGATGAAATCCCACATCCAAATTAAGCGTCTGGCCGCCTGTCCTGTCCCATCCATACTCCATTCCTGCATCAGGATAATAGGTATAACCTTTACTTAGTTCCTCATCGGTTATCACCCATTCGGAATCCGGTCTATTCCACAAAAAGTCTAAAGTCAGGGAAGATTCAATCTTTACACAGCGATAAGGCAGGGGTTTATAATTACAAATTACCGGAATTAATCCCCCTTCGTTTTTCTCATTAGCAAAAACAAAGATGAAATTAAAGCTCAGACAAAAGATCAAAAGCAATCCTAATTTTTGTGTTTTTTTAATTTTTTTAAACATATCTACTCTCTTTTCTCCTTTTAGTAATGTCCAAAATGTTTTATTTTTTGGTAATCGCAGACTTTCTTGCTTGCCCGCCAATCTTTAAGGCGGGTCCGCCAGTCTGTAAGGAGGAAAGCCTGCGGCTACCGGATTCCCTCAATTTTATTCTGATATTGACCTTCAATTTAAAACATCATCGTTAAGGAAAAACGATGGGTATTTTCCAATTTAGGTTTTAAAATAAAAGCATAATCAATACTAAAATGTTCATATTTCAGAGATGCTCCCGCTGAAAAATCATCCATAAACGAAAGACGCAAACCATACATCTCATTCAACCAGCATTCCACCCCATGATAAAATTCCAAAGAATCCGTTTCCCCTAAAACATAATCCAAATCCAGGGCAAGATTCACTTTAATATCTATCGTCTCACTTTCTTTTTCTGACCGGAAAATTTCTTTTTGTTCTAATGCTTGAGGATCCTGAGAAATTCTCGGTGCATAAATGCTATATTCACTTCCCGAAACATCCTTTTGAAGCAACTCAACCAGAGAGGAATAGACCTTCTTTGCTTTTAATACCACCCCTGACCGAACATGACAGGGAATTAATTCTTTTACCTGCCCATCACCCCAATAAGAAGTCCCTTTTATTTCTGTTTTTCCTATATTCTGGACATTCACTCCAAAATTTAAAAAGTTCCCATCAATCAGTATTCCTGAATCCATTCCCCATCCTTCACCGGAAAAAGTATCTATATTCTGGCTTATTCTTTTTGCGCTAATTCCACAATAAAAGGGGAAAGATTGTATTGGTTGTACACTCCCGGAAAGAAAAAAAGCATCGTTAACCATTTGCGTATGTCCCAAAGATTCTGACTGGTTTGTTTTTTCAATATTTACACTTCGCAGCTGTAACCATCCTGCCCCAATAACAATTCTTCTTTTTTCTTTTTGCTCGTCTTTTTTGGTTGAATTATTATCACCGGTAAAAATAGGGTGGGCATAGCTTATAAAACTGTAAGTAGTATCGGTAAATAAAGAACCATACATCCCGCTAAATTCCCTCTTTTTCAACAAACTCAATCCAGCCGGATTCCAATAAACCGCACTGGATTCATCGGCTAAAGCGGTAAAAGCTCCTCCCATTCCAATAGGCCTTGCTCCTACACCGATAAGCAAAAAACTTGCCGGTTCCGCCGCGGCGAAACAAATATTTATAAATTGGCTATTTAAAAGTAAAGCCAAAGCAACAAAAAATAAAAATTTTGCCTTTAAATTCATTACCATTTTACTTTAACACCATAATCCGACGATATTTTATTTCAGTAAGATTACCATCTTTTGCTTTAGCTTTTATCCGGCAAATATACACTCCATTAGCTACTACCCGGTTATCTTTATCCCGTCCGTCCCAGTATATCTGATAAGTAATTTCGGTATGTAGTCCGTTCCAATATATCCTGGAAACAACATCGTCTTCTGTCTCCGACCATGAACGAACCCGTTTACCGGCAATATCATATATTTCAATTTTTATATCGGCGAGCCGATTCAGCATAAATTCAATTCTTGTATTTCCCCGGTAAGGGCTAAAAGGATTAGTATAGTTTTTCACTCCTCCTACAAACAAAGGGGCATCTTCCAGGTGGTCTTCGCCCGTCCAGAGTTTTCTTAATACATAATATGATTTTTTGGGTATTTTGTCATAAGTGTTAGGAAAAATGCTTACCACCCCACACCATTCATCATTCCAGTTTTGAACAGCTGCAGAATCATAAAGATTATCAGCATGTCCAATCCCCTCGGTATTATGCGTCCAATCCGGACTCCCGTTTTGATTTCTACACCAATCATCAGCCCACATATGTAATGTTCCCCCTATACACACTCTATTACTATCAAATGTGGAAAGGTTCTGTTCCATCTGAGTCCAGAGATTACAAAGAGCCTCTGCCTGAGCACCCTCATTTGATTTATTCTTTACCGCATCCCAGCTGTCACATCCGTATTCGGTAATACAAAGAGGTTTCGTACTTTTTGAGGTATAACTTGAAAATAAATCGTAAAACGAACTCCCCCGATAAACCTGCACCGACCAGACATCTAAATAAGGCATATCATCATCGTGGGCTAATTTAGAAGTATCTCCTATATTAAATTCTTCCCAATTACCCGTAGTTACCGGATGAAAATTTGCTCCTTCCAACTCACGGCTGGCTTGAGCACATTCATTAACTAAGCTATACCAATCCTTGACATCTCCATAATGATTCCAGGAGGCATTTTGTTCGTTCCCCAGACACCACATCAGTATTGCCGGATGGCCTTTCCAGTCATTCACCATATTCAAAAAATCTTCTTTTACCTCATCCCGTACTGATTGTATACTAAAGGTTGACCTGTCAACCTTCCAGGTCATTATCACATATATTCCGTTATCATAGGCGGCATCCATTGCAGCTGTTTCGGTAGGAGAATCATAAATTCTAATGGTGTTTCCACCCATTGCTTTAATTAGGGGAAAATCAATATTGTATAAATCGGGGTCCTTACTCCAATCATAAAGAGGATACCAGCCCTTTCCTACAGGGGTAGAACCAAAACAAACACCCTTTACGGTAAAAGGCACATCATCCACTAAAAGCTGCCGTCCTTCCACCTTTACTTTAGTAGCTTTACATACTGCCGGGCAACTAAAACTAACGGCCAAGAATAAAACAACAGCAACAACTTTCTTCATTATCCCTCTTTTTCTTTCTTGAGGAGTTTAAAAACGAGTAATACCTGCATCCCCAATAAAGGAAAGATTAAGACCTTTACTTTTTTGGAAAAAAGGCGGGATTCGTCCTCATCTCTTTTCGTTTCTTCTGCTATATCGATTAAATCATTTTTTTGTCTTTTAATAATTTTATTTTCCGGTTGTAAAAGGCCATCCCCATTTAAATCTTTCAGGCTTTCCTTGTCTTTATTTTTGTCTTTATCTTTATTTTCATTTTTATCTGCTGAGTAATTATCTGTTTTCTCATTCCAGATTTTTTTATACACATAATAAGATTCTCTCAACTGCCGCATAAAAGGACTTTTTGTCCCATCCCCCTGACTGACAATACCAAACCATTCCGAATGCCCCCATCCATCAGGAAACGGGCCGCTTGACCGGGAAGCGGTGTCTTGCACCTTAGGGTCATAACCGGTTCCGCTCAGCCACCATTCATCAATCCATTCGTAAA
>JAGLYT010000056.1 GCA_023132075.1 bacterium | reverse complement strand
GATACGGAAGTTATTGCTCATTTAATAGAGAAATATTTTAAGGGGAATCTTTTAAGCGCAACACAGCGTGCCTTAAAAGATTTAAAAGGGTCTTATGCTTTGGGGGTAATTAGTACCATTGACCCGGGAAAGATTATTGCTGCCAGACATGGTAGTCCATTGATTGTAGGAATGGGGGAAAAGGAATATTTTATAGCTTCGGATGTTTCTGCAATTTTAGCTTATACTAATAAAGTTGTTTTTTTGGAAGACGGGGAAACAGCGGTTTTGGATTTTAAAGGGGTCAAATTTTTTAATTCTTACGCTAAAGAAATTCACAAATCTTCCCGGGTAATTAAGTGGAATGCGATAATGGCGGAAAAAGGCGGTTATAAACATTTTATGCTGAAAGAGATTTGTGAACAGACGGAGGTAGTTCGGGATACCTTGCGAGGGCGGATTTGTTTGGAGAAGAGCGGGGTGTTTTTAAAGGAGGAAATTAGTTGGGACAAAAAAGAGATAGATGAAATAGGCAAAATTTTTATTGTTGCTTGTGGAACATCTTATCATTCCGGGTTAATTGGAAAATATGTATTGGAGGATTTAGTAAAAATACCCTGCGAAGTCGATCTTGCTTCGGAGTTTCGGTATAGAAGTCCATTAGTAAAGAAAAATGATTTAGTAATAGTTATTACCCAATCAGGAGAAACAGCGGATACCCTTGCTGCATTAAGAGAGGCAAAGAAAAAGAAAGTAAAGACTCTGGCGATATGTAATGTAATTGATTCGTCAATAGCACGGGAATGTGATTGTGTTGTTTATACCCGTTGCGGCCCGGAAATAGGGGTGGCTTCTACCAAGGCATTTATGGGACAGCTTATTGTTTTGTATTTATTCAGTCTTTATTTAGCTAAAATCAAGGGAAGTCTTTCTCCGATAAAAACTGAAGAAATTATCTCTGCTCTTTTTGAGTTGCCCATCAAAATTGAAGAAACGATTAAAATGCAGGATATTATTCAGGATTATGCTCAAAGATTTTTCAAAAAAAGTGATTTTTTATATTTAGGTAGAAATGTGAATTATCCCATAGCTTTGGAAGGGGCATTAAAATTAAAAGAAATTGCCTATATTCATGCTGAGGGATATGCCGCAGGAGAAATGAAGCACGGGCCTATTGCTCTTATTGATGAAAATATGCCGGTATTGGTTATCGCTAATCAGGGTAAAGTCTATGATAAAATTTTAAGTAATATCAAAGAAGTAAAAGCCCGGGATGGAATAGTAATTGTCCTGGCCAGCAAGGGAGACAGGAAAATACATAAGGAAGTGGAAGATGTTTTTTATTTACCTAAAACCCTGGAAATTTTAACCCCTGTTCTTAATGTTATTCCCCTTCAGTTTTTAGCTTATTATATTGCTGTTAAACGGGGTTGTGATGTTGACCAACCCAGAAATTTAGCTAAAAGTGTAACGGTAGAATAAAATTCATAAAAAACCTGTTGTTATTTGCAGAAGAGTAAGGAAAAGACTATGGAGATAAAAGGTTGTGGCATAGATGTTGTGGAAATCGAGCGGATTAAAGAAATAATAAATAAAAATGAACGGTTTATAAATAGAATTTTTACCTCGGAAGAAATTGCTTATTGTCAGGGGAAGAAAAATAAGTGGGAGCATTTTGCTGTACGCTTTGCCGCTAAGGAAGCAGTTTTAAAAGCATTGGAAAATTCAAAGATGAATTTTAAAGATATAGGCATAAAAAATAAAAAAAGTGGAAAACCGGAGGTAGTTTTAAAGGGAAAAAGGGAAGGTCGTATGTTGATTTCTCTTTCTCATACGCATAATTATGCGGTAGCTCAAGCCATCTGGGTTGTGGATAAATAAGGCGAGAATATATTTTTTGCCTTATTGCTATTAATAAAACATAACCGGTTTAAAACATAAAAAAATGCAGAAAGATTATTTAAAAATGCAGGGAAAAAGGAAGGTTTCAGAAAAAAATGAAAATTGTTTCCAGTGAGCAGATGAAGAAAATTGATGAGGAGTGTATTGGACAAGGCATTTCGGGATTGACTTTGATGGAAAGGGCAGGAGAGGGGTTTGTAAAAATTTTAAAAAATAAATTTACGAATTTAAACAAAAAAAATGTTTTAATTTTATCAGGTAAAGGGAATAACGGAGGGGATGGATTAGTTGTAGCCCGCAAACTGTTTGAAACAGGAAGTAAAGTAAAAGTGCTTTTGTCGGCCGGAGAGAATGATTTATCCGATAATGCAAAAACAAATTTTGATAAGGCAAAGAATCTGGGAGTGAATTTTATAGAATATAACGAAGAAATGCAATGTGTTTTTCGGGAAGAAATTGAAAAAGCAGATTTGATTGTGGATGCTATATTCGGTACGGGGTTAAAGTCTGAATTACCTGTTTCAATGATGGAATTGTTTAAACAGGTAAATAATTCGAAAAAGTTCATTGCTGCCTGTGATATTCCTTCGGGGGTAAACGGAACTACGGGTAAAGTTGCTAATTTTTGTATATGTGCAGATTTAACAGTTACTTTTGGTTTACCTAAAAGTGGTTTGTTTTTATTGCCGGGGAGAAATTTTACGGGAGAAGTAATGGTTGTAGATATAGGTGTTCCCTCTTCAATAATAGAAAAGGTAAAGGTTAAAGAAAGGTTATCGGATTGGCAGGAAATAGAGGGAATGGTGCCGCGAAGAGATAAAAAAGATGTATATAAAAATAATTTTGGACATGTTTTGATTTTGGCCGGTTCTGTTGGAATGACAGGGGCGGCAGAGTTGACCTGTCAGGCTGCAATTAGAACCGGAGCAGGATTGGTTACTCTGGCTATTGCAGAAGACCTGAATCACATAATGGAAGTAAAATTAACAGAAGTGATGACGTTGCCTTTGCCGGCAATGAACCGGAAGATTTTGCCTTTAAAAAGTTTTAAGAAAATTATGGATTTTATAGAAAAGCGAAATATTTCCGTATTAGCCATGGGACCCGGTTTGTCTATGGATAGAGATATGGGCAAGTTGCTGGAAAATATACTTTTAAATATTCAAATACCCTGTGTTTTGGATGCAGATGCTTTAAACTTTTTGGCGGAAAAAAAGGAAATACTAAAAAAAACAAGAGCAAAGTTAATAATTACACCTCATCCGGGCGAATTAGCCAGATTGCTCGGTAAAAACACTTTAAATGTTCAAAAAGAAAGAATTAAGTGGGCTAAGGAACTTGCGGCAGAATATAATTTGATTTGTTTACTTAAGGGTTATCAGACAATTATTACCGATGGGGATATTCTTTATTTGAATTCTACGGGTAATCCGGGAATGGCTTCGGCAGGGATGGGGGATGTACTTACCGGGATGATTGCCGGTTTAATTGCGCAAATGATGGGAGAAGTAAGTCAAAAGAATTGTTTTTCCGTACAGGAACTTTTGATGGCGGCGGCAAGGGCAGGGGCATATTTACATGGATTAGCAGGGGATTTTGCATCGAGGGAAAAAGGAGAAGTGAGTTTAATAGCAAGTGATTTGCTTGGTAAAATACCCGAAGTGATAATGAATAGAAAAAAATAAAGAGAAAAGGAGAAAATTTATGCAAGCTAAGGATATAATGACTAAAAAAGTTTTAACTGTTCCTCCTGAAATGAGTATTCCGGAAGTAGCCTCTTTTTTATTGAAACATAGGATAAGCGGGGCTCCTGTAATAAACAAAGAGGGTAAATTAATAGGAATAGTTACAGAAGATGATTTGATTTTTCAGGATAAAAAGATACATTTTCCTACGGTGATAAATATTTTAGGGGGATTGATATATCTGGAGAACTTTAAGCATTTTGATGACGAATTAAAAAAAGTAATGGCCCAAAGTGTGCTGGAAATAATGACTAAAGAAGTAGTTACCGTCAGGGAAGACACTTCAATTAGCGAAATTGCCACTTTAATGACTGAAAAGCAAATACATCTTTTTCCGGTAATGAATCAGGATATAATAGTCGGAATTGTGGGAAAAGCGGATATAGTGAAGGCTATAGCTGAAGGAGTTAATAACAAGAAATAAAATAAAAAAATCAAGTAAAAGTAAAAAAAATAGAAAAAATATTGATTTTTCTTGGGTTAAATGGTATCATAAGGCAGAAAATTTATAACTTTAAAAAAATAGATTTTTGCAGGATATAACCTTTTGTCCGTTTGTTTTTCCTTGTGGGTTGATGGGTAAAATGAGTTATTGCGAATTATCTGAAATTATCAGTTTAGATGAGAGAAGCAATTTCAATTAATAGAATATTTTATGGAAATTATTTTATTGCGGGGTTTATTTTGAGTATTGTTTAAGGGTTCATCCCAATGCATTAAACAGGCACTTTTGCATAAGTCTAAAAAAATAAAAAAAGGAAAGGAGGGAAAAAAAGATGTTATCTATTATCGGGGGATTGGTTTTTATCGGGTTGGGTTTATTGGGGATAGTAGTTTGGTTGGCGGATTTATTAGTTGTAATAAAAGGTTCTCTTCCCATTATGGCCGCATTAGGTGGTTTGATTGCTGTTGCTGCAGGAATAAGCAGCGTAAAAGATGAAAGAGCGGCAAAGGAAGAAGAGGCTGCTGGGACAGCAGATACTGCTTCGGAAGAAGCAAAAGAAGAGACAAAAGAATAGAAATTGGATATAAATTAATGAAAGTTTCTTCTTTAGGTGAGTTAAATTTAATTGAAAAGATAAGAAAAAAAGTAGAGAGTGGAAAGCATCAAAATTACAAGAAGAAAGATTTAATTTTAGGGATTGGTGATGATGCGGCTATAGTGGCCAAAGATTTAAACAGGGATTTTTTGGCCACTACGGATATGTTAATAGAGGGAGTGCATTTTAGTAAAAAAACAGCTTCACCGGAACAGATTGGCTGGAAAGCATTGGCTTGTAATTTGAGTGATATTGCAGCTATGGGAGGAATACCCAGATATGCTTTAGTGTCCTTAGGTTTTCCGGGTGATACCGATGCAAGGGAAATAGAGAATTTATATAAAGGGATAGAAAGTTTAGCCGGAAAATATAGGGTAAAGATTATCGGTGGAGATACTGTGTCTTCACCATCTTTTTTTGTGATTTCAATAACTTTATTGGGTGAAATAATAAAAAAAGAATTTGTGTCCAGGGCAGGGGCTTCTTTGGGTGATAAGATTTTAGTGACCGGAACATTTGGAGATGCCGGTGGTGGATTGAAGTTATTGAAGAAAAATGAACTCCCTTTCTCCTCTAATCATTTTGAAAAATATCTTTTGCGTAAATTTTTACTTCCGGAACCGAGAGTAAGAGAAGGAAGGATTATTGCCCGGGGAAAATATGCTACGGCAATGATTGATTGTAGTGATGGGTTAGATTCATCAATAAGATTAATTAGTCAGCAAAGTAAAGTAGGTGCAAAAATATATATAGATTCTATTCCTATGTCCCGGGAATTAATAAAAGCAAGCAGGTTTTTAAAAAAAACACCGTTGGATTTTGCTTTATTCGGAGGAGAAGATTATGAGTTGGTTTTTACTGCTCCTCCGGAAAAAATAAATAAAGTAAAAAAATGTGTTCCCGAAGTAACGGTTATAGGTGAGATTGTAAACAAAAAAGAGGGGATAAAATTTCTGGATAAAAAGGGGAAGGAACTTAAATTCAGAGTAAAAGGATATGAACACTTTACCCGTAATACGGATTTTTAAAAGAGAATTTTGTTTACAAACCCGAAAGGTTTCTCAAACTAAAAAAATAGGAAAACATTTAGGCTCTATTTTGAAAGGTGGGGATGTAATTTGTTTGGTAGGTGGATTGGGAGCGGGAAAAACCACTTTTGTTCAAGGTGTAGCCAAAGGTTTGGAAGTGGGTGGTTACGTTAATAGTCCTACCTTTAAATTGATTAATGAATATGAAGGAAAATGTTCTGTTTATCACTTTGATCTGTACAGAATAGATTCAATTCCGAAAATTGAAGAGTTGGGTTATCGGGAATATTTTTACGGTGATGGTGTTACGCTTATTGAATGGGCTGATAAAATTGTAGATATTTGGCCGGAAGAAAGAGTGGAAATATATTTTTCAGGGAAAGGCAATTTAAGAAAAATAAAATTGTTATTGTACGGAGAAAGATTTAGAAAACGTTGGAATGAATTTAAAAAAATAAGTTTGTTTAAAGAATAAAATGAAAAGTCCTAAAAAGGAAAGTTTTAAGATGACAAACAATAATAAAATAGAAGATGTTAATGTTTTAGTCGTGGATGATGAGGTTCTTATAGGTGAGACAATCAAAGATTTATTAGAGATGGAGAACTTTAAAGTCACTCTTGCTCAAAATGCTGCTCAGGCGATTATTAAAATAAAAGAAATTTCTCCTGATTTAATTCTCACTGATTTAAAATTGCCGGATAGAAGCGGTTTGGAAATATTAAAAGAAGCGAAAAAAAATGACCCTGATGTGTGTGTTATTGTAATGACTGCTTATGCTAATGTGGAAACAGCGATTAAAGCTCTGGAGGAGGAAGTTTATGATTATATTACAAAACCTTTTGATCCGGAACGGGTAAAATTAATTATTAAGAAAGGATTGGAACGGCGGAGATTAACTTTAAGAAATAAAGAATTATTACAATATTTACAGAAAGAAAAAAACAAATTGGAATCCATTTTAGAAATAGGCGAAAAGATGAGTTCTATTTTAAATTTAGAAGAACTGGTTGATTTTATTGTTGTGAAGGCGACGGAGGTTATAGAATCACAACGGGGTTCTTTGATGTTGATGGATAAAGAAGGGGGAGTGTTAAAAATTGTAGCATCAAAGGGACTAAAGGATAAAATTATTAAAAATACCCAGGTAAAAATAGGAGAAAGAATTGTGGGTTGGGTGGCAAAAACAGGAGAACCTTTGTTGGTATTGGATGTTGATAAACAAACTGACAGACATAGAACTGAGGATGAGATAGGAGCTGAGACGTATAAGAGTAAATCTTTTTTGAGTATGCCTTTAAAAAAAGAAAAGGAAATAATAGGGGTAATTAATCTTACCGATAAAAATAACCCAAAAGACAATACTTTTACCATGGATGATTTAAGATTACTTTCTATAATCGTTAATCAAGCTGTTGTATCCATTGAAAATGCAAAATTGTATAAAGAAATCAAAGTTTTATCGATAACTGATTCCTTAACCGGACTTTTTAATCGGCGATATTTTGAAGAACGCTTGAAAATGGAAATTAGCCGGGCAGAAAGATACAAACGGTTTTTATGTTTAATTATGCTGGATATTGATAATTTCAAAGAATACAATGATACATATGGACATCTCAAAGGGGATGTAGTCCTTCAGAAGGTAGCCCGAATATTGAAGAAGAATAGCCGAAAGGTCGATATAATAAGTCGTTATGGAGGGGAAGAGTTTGTAATTGTTTTGCCGGAGACAAATATGGCCGAAGCCAAAGAAGTGGCGGAGAAAATACGAAGAGCGGTAAAAGAATTTTTTTTGGAAGGAGTTTTTTTTAAGGAGATCAGTATAAGTGGCGGGATATCCAGTTTTCATCATAAATTATCTATGGACGACCTGATTAAGAGAGCAGATGATTCTTTGTATCGCGCGAAAAGAGAAGGAAAAAATCAAATTTGTGTGGATGATATTTTATCCCCTTAATTTATAAATAAAAGGAATAATGATAGGTGAAAGTTTTAGGAATAGAAACCACCTCCAAGATTTGTAGTGTTGCTGTTTTGGAAGATGGAAATTTAGCGGGGGAATATATTTTAAATATAAAAGGAAAACATTCGGAAAAATTGTTTTCAGGACTAAATAAAATTTTAATGGATTTAAAAATTAATATTAAAGACCTGGAAGGTATTAGTGTCTCAACGGGTCCGGGTTCTTTTACCGGTATTAGAGTAGGAATTTCTGCGGTTAGGGCATTAGCGCAGGCATTGGAAATCCCTGTAGTAGGTGTTTCCAGTTTGGATGTTTTGGCTTTCAGTACTTTTCCCTGTGATTTTATTGTATGCCCTATCATAGATGCTTTAAGGGGGGAAGTTTATACAGCATTATATAGGACAAAGATAGAAGAGAAAATAGCAGATTATAAGCTGATAAAAATAGAAGACTTATTGAGAGATTTAGATAAATTTAGCCGTTTGCATCAGGAAAAGATTTTATTTGTCGGAGACGGGGTTACTTTGCATTGGAAAATAATAGAAAAAGTATTGGGGAAGAGAGCCGTTGTTGCTTCATTTAGGAATTTGTTTCCATCTGCGTCTAATGCCGCCTGGTTGGGCAAGGAGGAATTACAAAAAGGGAAGGGTGAAAAATATAGTAAAATTCTTCCTTTGTATATACGAAGGCCAACAGCGGAATTGGGATTAAAAAAATAAGATAGTCTATAGACAGAAAGACAGTCCATAGTCCATCCGCCTTACTGACTGGTGGACTTCCGCTCCGCTCCAGCAGTCGATAGT
>JAGLYT010000055.1 GCA_023132075.1 bacterium | reverse complement strand
CAATATATTAGTAGTGCCGGATTAGGGTTGCTTGTAGTGGTGAAAGATGAGATAGAGAAGAAGAAAGGGTCTTTTTTTATTGTTAATTTGTCTACGGGGGTATATAAAGTTTTTGATATTTCAGGGTGTACAAAAATTTTTCAAATTCTTGAAAAAGAAAGTGACGCTTTAAATAAGATTGAAAAATTTAAATTTGAAAAAGAAGACGATAAAGAATGAAAAAAACAATAGAAATTAAAGTTTATAGTGATTTTATTTATCTGGCTTATGTGAGAAGATTTGTCGAGTCAATTGGCCTGGAGGAAGTCTGGGATAATGATGTGATAGAGCAGATAGTTATAGCAGTGGATGAAGCTGTAACTAATGTTATGGAACATGCTTACGAATGTAAACAGGGTTGTCCTGTTAAAATATCTTTTGTAATTGAATCCGATAAGTTTTCAATATATATCGTTGATCATGGTAAGTCTTTTGATTTTCGCCGGATTCTTTTAGGTGATATTGAAAAAAAATTAGAAGAACGGATACGCAGAGGAAGAGGAACACTTATTATGAAAAAAATTATGGATACACTGGAATATAGTACTAATAAAGAAGAAGGGAATGTATTGAAGATGGTTAAACATTTGTAGAGAGAAGCAGGGTTCTTTATCATAGAAAAAAAGTTAGGATTTATTCTTTGGAAAAACAGCAGTTTTTTATCGGAAAAGAAGATTTTTTTTCTTGACATCAATTCTAAAATTTTATATCTTCTAATACTGATAAATTAAAAAAAGGGGGTGGGAGAATGTGCGAGCGTTAGGGAGGCATATTTTAGCGGAATTTTATAATTGTGAAAATAAAATTTTAAATGATGTAGAAAAGATAGAGAAGATAATGGTGGAAGCGTCTAATGTGATAAAAGCAACTGTAGTGAATCAAAGTTTTCATAGATTTGAACCGCATGGAGTTAGTGGTGTAGTAGTTATTGCAGAATCTCATCTTTCCATTCATACCTGGCCTGAATATAATTTTGCGTCGGTAGATGTTTATACTTGTGGAAATAAGATAGATCCGTGGATTGCTTATGAATATTTGAATAAGGAGTTAAAGTCCGGCGGGACCAATGTATTAGAAGTAAAAAGAGGAATAATAACCTCGGAAAATGCAATAATAAAACATAAACCGGGAGAAAATTAATTGACGAAAAAAATAAAAAACAAAAAAATGTATTGGTTCACGGAGAAGTTTTCCGAAGGGGAAGAACACAAACATTTGATAGTGAAGGATATAGTTGAAAAAAGGACCAAATTTCAAACGGCGTTAATTGCGGATACTTATTCTTTTGGGAGATGTTTAATCTTAGATGGAGAGGTCCAATCTGCTGAGGCGGATGAGTATATTTATCACGAAGCACTGGTTCATCCTGCGATGTTGACTCATCCTCATCCGGAAAAGGTGTTGATTATGGGTGGAGGTGAAGGAGCGACTTTACGGGAGGTATTAAAGCATAAATCAGTCAAAGAAGTTTTTATGTTGGATATTGATGGGGAAGTAGTTGATTTTTGTAAGAAATATTTATATTCGTGGCATAAAGGATCTTTTTCTGATTCTCGGGCGAAAATAATTGTTGGTGATGCAAAAAAGTATATTATAGAAACAAAAGAAAAGTTTGATGTTATTATTTCGGATCTTCCCTGTCCTATAAAAAAAGGGCCGGCCTGTTTATTGTATACAAAAGAATTTTATAAAATAGTTGCCGGAAAGCTTAAAGCAAAAGGTATTTTCGTTATTCAGTCGGGATCGATGTCTTCTACCCAGATTGAATTATGTTCCCTGATTTATAGCACAGTAAAAAAAGTTTTTCCTGTAAGGAAGATTTATTCTCAATTTATTCCTTCTTTTGATGTTCCATGGGCATTTATTATTGTTACCAGAAAAAATGATCCCGAAAAAATATCGATGATAGAAATAGATAAGAGAATTAAGAATCGCATAAAGGGAGAATTAAAGTTTTATGATGGGTATACTCATGCAGGAATTTTTAATATTTCTAAGAATTTAAGAAATATTTTCAATAAACAAAAAAGGGTAATTTGCAAAAAGAAACTTTTCTTTTTTTATAAATAGGTGGAATAGATTAATTGAAAAGGAATAAATATTTGAGAAAGCGGCAGGAGAAAGTTCCTTTATTCGATGTCGTTTTTAATCATGCAAAAAGAAGAGTAGTGTCATTTCATACACCCGGACATAAAAATGGGCAGGGTGTAGATCAGATATTCAAAAAGTTTGTAGGGAAAAATTTTTTTTATATGGATGTTACTGTTTTTCCTGAGGTAGATTCTCTCCATGATCCCAGAGGTCCAATAAAAGAAGCACAAGAATTGGTTGCGGAAGCATACGGAGTTAAAAACTCTTTTTTTTTAGTTAATGGTTCAACAGTGGGAAATGAGGCAATGTTTTTATCTGCTTGTAATCCCGGGGATTCTGTTATTATTTCCCGCAATGCTCATAAATCGGTTATGAGCGCTATAGTTTTGAGCGGAGTATGGCCTATCTGGCTCCAACCGGAAATAGATTCAAAATTGGATATATTGTTAGACAGTTCACCGGAACAGATAGAAAATGCAATAAAAAAATTTCCTGAAGTGAAAGCCGTATTTATTACCAGTCCAACCTATAATGGGGTTAGTACTAATTTAGTAAAAATTGTTGAGATTGTTCGTCGATATAATAAAATTATTTTATTGGATGAAGCTCACGGTCCTCATTTGCGATTCCATGAAAAATTACCGCTTTCCGGTGTAGATGCTAAGGTGGATTTGACTGTTCAGAGTGTACACAAAATTTTATCCGGACTTAGTCAAGGGTCGGTTTTACATTTTAATTCAGATATTGTAGATTTAGATAGGGTAAAAAAGATAGTTTCTTTATTACAGACCACCAGTCCTAATTATATAATTTTAGCCTCGATGGATTTAGCAAGAAGGCAAATGTTTTTTTATGGGGAACAGATAATTAGTAAGCTGATTAATTATGCTGTCTGGGCTAGAAAACGGATTAATTGTCTGGATAACATATATTGTTTTTACGAAAAAGATTTAAAACAGGATTATACTCTGGATGTTTTAAAATTGACGATAAATGTGACCGGTCTGGGATTAACCGGTTATGAAGTTGAATCGATTTTGAGTAAAAAATATAACATTCAGGTTGATTGTGCGGATTTGTTCAATTTAATAGCCCTTATGGGGATGGGTACTTCTAAGAGAGATGTGCAATGTTTAGTGGAAGCATTGGGGGATATTGATAGAAAAAATAAGAGGAGCGCAAAATCTTGGGATTTACAGCTTCCGTCACTATCAACGGAAATGGTAATGATGCCCAGAGAAGTAGTTCTTTTGAAAAAGAGTAAAAGGGTTTCGCTTAAAAAAGCAGCAGGGCATATTTGTGCTGAGACTTTAACTCCTTATCCTCCGGGGATTCCTATTTTAATTCCGGGAGAAAGGGTAACTCGCGAGATTTGTCGTTATTTGGAAAAATTATCTCAGAGGGGGATTAGTGTAAGTGGACAGGATGCTAAAATATTAAATACCATCAAAGTAGTAAGTAATTAATCAATGTTTAAATATTTCGAAATTGAATAGCGGGGAGGAAAAAAAGGTGAGAAAAAAAGAGTTAGAATTATTACGGAGAAAATTAATGGAAAAGAAAGAAGATATTAAGAAAATTGTCCGGGAAAACAACAGAGAGGAAAAAGATTTTCTTTCTACGGACGTGGGAGATATTGCTGACGTAGCTTCTGATTCAGTGGAAAGAGAATTGTTGTTTGAATTGAATGATAACGAAAAAAGGATTCTGGGAAATGTTGAAGATGCTCTTCAAAAGATAGAAAGTGGAGCTTATGGTGTTTGTGAAAAATGTGGTAAAGAGATAGAAATTGAAAGACTTAAGGCAATGCCTTTTGCTAAGTTTTGTATAAAATGTAAATCTCAAATGGAACCGCATCGTAAATGAACGATAAATGAATAATATCTTTTCTTTTTTGTTTCCTCGACGTTGCTTTTTTTTAATAAAATAATTTAGTCTTTTTAAATTATAAAAGCCTAATATAATAAGGTTATTTTTATGGGTAAGAATAAAAAAGTTCTGAGATTTTTTAAGATAAAAATTGATAGTTTTTTTTTGTTTGCAAGTTTGATAGCAGGGTTAATTATTCTTTTTTACTTTACTATGGTTGAAAAAAAAGTAAAAAAAGAAATTTTTAGCCGTTTGGATGGCATTTGTGTTTTGAAAAAAGAGGCAATTAATGATGTTATAGGGAATAATAACAAAATTATTTCTTCGATTGCTGCCCGCAGAAATTTACGAAAACAATTAGAAAAGTTGCAAAAAAGCAATAAAAATCATAATTCTATTGTAGCAGGGATTAATCAAATTCTTCGCGATATTTTTTATGAACCGGAATTTTTTGCAGAAAATTTTGATGATATATTTATTATAAATAATCGGGGGAAGATTGTTGCCGGAAGCAAAAAAGAAAATATAGGTAAAAGCATGGTGGATTCCAAAATATATTTGGAAGGAAGCAAGGCTTTTTATCAGGGGTCTTGGTATTTTGAAAGCAAATTATTATTTTATCAGTTTTCTGCACCAATATTTGATTTAGAGGAAAGAAATGTTTTGGGAGTGGTGGGAATAAAAGTACGGCCGTATAAAATAATAAGTATTTTATCTAAATATACAGGGCTAAATAAAGGCGGCAGGATATTTTTGGGAAAATTAGGAGAAAAAAATATAATGTTATTTACCTCTTCCCTTTTGCAGTTCGGGGAGGTTTTACAAATCACTGTGCCGTTGTTGAATATTACCCGGATTAAAGCGATGAAATATGCTTTGGAGGGGAAAAAAGGAATTACGCCGGATATCGATTTCCAGGGAAAAAAAACTATTTGTGCTTATCAGCACATTCCAAAAGTTAAATGGGGAATAGTCGTTGAAGTAGAGAGGAAGGCAGCTTTGGCCTCTATTCGAAATTTAAGAATACAAACAGGTTTAGTTCTAGCTGCTATTATTGTTTTATTTAATCAATTAGTGAAAAGACAAAAAAACATTAAAAAGTCTCA
Source organism: bacterium (assembly GCA_023132075.1). Lineage (GTDB taxonomy): Bacteria > CBDUZB01 > JAGLHV01 > JAGLHV01 > JAGLHV01 > JAGLHV01. The sequence goes on along the minus strand of JAGLYT010000055.1, from coordinate 3,400 downwards.
TATGGAAAATCAGAAAAGAGATGAAATAAGAACCAATGTATTGGGGGAGGAGTTTAAAGAGTTTAATCGATTAATATTCTCTACAATTGAATGGGAAGAATTAATGCCTTTAATAATGAATGAAGCTGTTAAACTTGTAAAAGCTGATGGAGGAATTTTAGCTTTAACCCAAAAAGAGAAAGGAAAAAAGACACTTGTTTTTCCTTATCATTGTAATATTCCTGAGGATTCAATGCGAACGATTGTTTTTGAGAAGGAAAAATTGTTTGGGTATATGGCTGCTATAAAAGAAAAATTTTCCTATATTAGTAATTATCCTCAATACCATGAAAAGAAATTTTCTTGGTTTAGTCGGGAAACAGTGAAAAGTTTGATTATAATACCCCTTTTATTAGAGGGGAAAGAGAATACTGGATTTTTAATGCTTTTTGGGTTTAGTTGTGAAAATCAATTTTCTGAAAAAGAAATAAGTATTTTGGCGAATCTGGCAGATAATATGGCTCTTGCTATTCATAATGCAAGTCGGTTCAGGCAAATTATGCTTATTAATGAAAAGTTACAGTACCAAAGGGAAGATGTTACGAGGGCAAATAAAAAAATAATTGAATCGGAAAGGGTTGTTTTATTAAGGCAGTTAACGGAAGGTATCGGTCATGATTTACGTAATCCCCTGGCTACCATTAAAAATGCCGTTTATTTAATAAAAAAAAGGATGGCAGATAGTAATTTTTTGGAAAAAGATCCTGAAATCAATAGATATTTACAAATGATAGATGAAAAGATTAATCTTTCGGATAAAATAATGAGAGATCTTTTATCGTTTAGTCAAAAAATTAAATCCAAACATACAAGGGCAAAGATAGATTTAATGGTTGAAAAGGCTTTGTCTTCCTTACCCCTTCCGACAAATATAAAGGTAATAAAAGAATTGAATCTTCCCAATAAGGAAATTTTAGCAGGGCAGGTACAAATCATACATGCTTTTATGAATATAATTTTGAACGCTTATCAATCTATGCCTCAAGGTGGAAAATTAAAAATTCAAACAAAAGAAGTAAAAACAGGTGTAGAGATTATTTTTAGTGATACGGGGGTGGGAATTAATTCTCAGCATATAGAAAAAATTTTTGGGCCTTATTATAGCACAAAAGGAAAAATGTTAGGATTAGGATTAGCTATAGCTAAAGTGGCAATAGAAAATCATAATGGAAAAATAGTGGTAGAGAGTAAGGAAAATAAAGGAACCACTTTTATTGTAAGGTTACCCAAAGGATAATGTTTGTGAAATATATAAATGAAAAAATAATAGCTGGCTTTTTAATTTAAAATTAGATATAATATTTATTCGAAAGAAAGGCTTAGCGTGTAGAAGTGTCCATTATTAGATATTACAATGGAATAATAAGGTTTATGGGTTTTCTGGCTGGAAAAATCCGAAAAAAAAATTATAAAGAAATGAGATGTTTTTTGTGACAGGAATAGTAGATTTTTTGAGTAAAATATTTTCACCGGAAATGATAACAGTAATTTTAGGGGCAATGCCTGTTTCGGAATTAAGAGGGGCGATTCCTTTAGCTCTGGGGAAATTTCATTTCACGGCAGGAAAAGCGTTTAGTTTGGCGGTATTGGGAAATTTTTTACCGATAGTTCCCTTACTTCTTTTTTTAGATTATTTTTCTAAATGGTGTATGAAATTTTACTGGGGGAACAGGTTTTTTACCTGGTGGTTTAATCGAACCAGAAAACATAGTGCGAAAATAGAAAAATATGAGTCTTTGGGGCTTATTCTTTTTGTAGCAATTCCTTTGCCGGTGACTGGAGCATGGTCCGGATGTGCAGCGGCTTACCTTTTGGGTATCAAATTCAGACATGCTTTTCTTTCGATAATGTTGGGAGTATTAATAGCGGGAATTGTAGTGACTTTAACCAGTTTAGGGATAATAAAACTGTTTTAATGTGATAAAAACAATATAAATGCGGGAAGTAGCGCAGCCTGGCTAGCGTGCACGGTTCGGGACCGTGAGGCCGCGGGTTCAAATCCCGCCTTCCCGACCAAATAAAAATTGGTTTAAATAGGAGAATATATGAATTTCGAAAAGGCACCAAAATTAAGAATGGGCAATTTAGATGTAGGTATCCCAATTATTCAGGGAGGAATGGGTGTTGGTATTTCTCTGTCTGGCTTAGCATCAGCAGTTGCTAATGAAGGTGGTATCGGGGTTATAGCTACGGCGGGTATTGGTATGCTTGAACCTGATTTTAATGTAAATTTTACAGGGGCTAACGAAAGGGCTTTATCCAAAGAAATAAAAAAAGCAAAAAGTATGACCGACGGTGCTATTGGAATAAACATAATGACAGCGCTTTCAGATTCTGATAACCTGGTGGATATTTCAATAGAAGAAGGTGCGGATTTTGTTTTTTTAGGTGCGGGGCTTCCCATGCGAAGGGCATCAACATTTCCAGAGGGTAAATTATTAAGAACAGTAGAAAGGATTATTCCCATAGTATCCTCTGCAAGAGCGGTTAAAATTATATTTAATTATTGGGCAAAAAACTATAATTATGTGCCTAATGCTATTGTTGTTGAAGGTCCATTAGCAGGCGGCCATCTTGGTTTTAAAAGGGAGCAAATTGACAACCCCGATTATTCATTAGAAAAAATACTGCCGGAAATAATCTCCTTAGTAAAATCTTACGAACAGCAATTCGGTAAAAAAATTGCTATAATTGCTGCCGGAGGGATATATACGGGTGAAGATATTTATAAAGTCATTCGGTCAGGGGTACAGGGGGTACAAATGGCAACCAGATTTGTTACTACCTTTGAATGTGACGCTGATATTAAATTTAAGCAGGAATATTTAGAATGCAAAAAAGAAGATATTATAATAATTAATAGTCCTGTTGGATTGCCGGGCAGGGCTATTAAAAATAAATTTTTAGAAGATGTTGTCTCAGGAATAAAGCAACCTTTTAAATGTTTCTGGAGGTGTTTGAAAGTCTGTGATTATAAAAATGCACCTTATTGTATAGGTCTTGCCCTAACTAATGCTAAAAAGGGGGATCTTAAAGGGGGGTTTGCTTTTGCCGGAGCTAATGCTTATCGGGCGGAAGAAATTATCTCTGTTAAAACGCTTATTGAGACTTTATCTAACGAATATAATCAGGCATCTATATCTTAAATTTTCTGAATCCTTCAAAATACATCTTATTTTCATTTTTTTAAATAAATATTTTGGAGTTTGAATTTTGGAGGGTTGAGTTGTCTGTTTAGATTATTAACCAAAAAAGGGGATGTTTGTTTCCTTTAGAGTGGACAAAGTGCTGGGTTAATTATTATCGTTCCATATTTCTTGAAGTTCTTTAGTTATTTCTATTGCTTTTTGACTGGAGAGGG
>JAGLYT010000054.1 GCA_023132075.1 bacterium | reverse complement strand
TTGAATAATTGTCCCAACCGTCGGCGTAGGGGCAGACCTGCATGTCTGCCCTTTAATATTGATATTGTCAGTGTCGTAATTATTAATGCGATTGTTATTAACATGATCCCCATTATCAGGGCGGACACATAGGTCCCGCCCCTACAATCACGATTATTCCGTGTAAATGATTCGGCATTATTTTGTATTCGTCAATTTCAATCATATTGTATTTTCGTTTCAATTCTTGCCACCATTTATCAACCATTTTCCCTCATTCATTCAACACCATTTCACAATTACGCACATCACCGAATACGCATTTCCGGTCATTAACACACACCGTCACATAATACACGCCTTGTTGCGTATAATCGTAATCTTTTAACCTGATTGATTTGCGGTTTCCGGGCATGTGGTTACCTCGTTACAAATAAGAGAGACATATACAGAGATTCGGGGAGATTTGGGGAATTTGGGGAACGGTCTTAAGATAATAAGTTAATACTTTATTTTCAATAAAAACGAAACTACCCTTCCTTCTCTTTTTATCATTTTTTCGCCTTTTGCCAGTTATCCTATTATCTTAAGACCGTCTCGTATAATTTCCTTTTTTCTTTCTCCCACTTTTTTTCAACACAAAAAAATCACTCTACCCCTTTTGTGTCCGCTTGTTTTACTTTGAAAAGAACTTTCGAACTTTTGATGCAATCTGACGATCGCTCATTTTATCTTCCGTTTCGACACCTACTATACGTTCAGCGATTTTTTTTCTTTCCATCCGTTTTTTCAGTTCACCCTTTGCTTCACCGGAACCAAATATTAGAATAGATTCTGAATTACGAATATATGAAATTACTTCGTCGTAATACAGGTTGAGATGTCCCTTCAAATCTCTTTCGCGTACATCGTCGACCGAAACGGCCCGCTTGCCAAATGGATTACTGGAATGTGAATCGTGAGAAGGGTGAACATATTCTGCAATATTTGATTTTACCAGCTTTATTTCTTCCCCTTTATCTGAACTAAATACAATAACGGCTTTCCTATGGTCAATCCATACACCTACTTTTGTTTTCATACTTTCCTCCTCCAATAATATTTCGTAATGTCAAAAGTATTTTATTTTTTGGTAGCCGCAATTATCATTATTCCTCTACTCATTATGAAAAAATTCTTTTTTATTTATACCACTTTTCTGGGAACAATATTACATTGAATCAATCTCTCTTAAATATAAATAAGATAAATTAGACTGAAATGACTTTCCATTTTCCCTGATCTTGACCACCAGTTCACCTGTTAATTTAACCTTTTTCCAGCACCTTTTTTCTTTAGCAATACGAATTGCTTCGTTTTTTATATATTCATTCGATGGAATAAGCAAAAATAACTTACCTTGATTTACATCACTGCGGCTAAATGCTCTGTTGTCCGGTATCTTATGCAAAGGAATTCCCCATAAACTAACAACAACTCCGTCATCTTTAAGCCTTCTATCCTTTTCAATCTTAGCCTCTAAAACACGATATGTTTCTAAAACATGCTGTCTTATACTAAAAACAATTTCTTTGTCACCTCTATTTAATATAATCTCTTCATCCTTTAGTATGAATTCCTGTTCTTTAGCTGCATTGTTACACCCTACAACCAAATACAGAATCACAAAAACTAACCCAAAAATAGAAATGAAACTTGACTTTAATGACAAACATCGCTTTTTCATTTATCCCCCCCTGCACTTCTTCAAGTAAGGACAATATACGGAACGTTGCATACTTTAGTAACTAATTATTTTTTTATTACTTCAAGCAACATCCCGTATAATCTAAAATTCTGTCGCGGATTACTATCCCTATGTTCTTTTTTCCTTCTGAATTATTTTTTTATACGCAAAGCCCTGACCTTCACAACACCTTTAATACTATACATCGCCTTTAATGTCTTCTCATCCGGCATAGTAGAAATATCAATAATATTGTAAGCGTAATCCCCTTTACTTTTATTTAACATCTCAACGATGTTAATATTGGCTGTCGCAAGAATTGTGGAAATCTGCCCGACCATATTGGGAATATTTTTATTCATAATCACCAGGCGAAAATCGGAATTTGTCACCAACTTACTATCCGGGCAATTTACCGAATTCCTGATATTTCCATTCTCGATAAAATCCCTAATCTGTTCAGCAACCATAACGGCACAATTCTTTTCAGCTTCTTGAGTTGACGCACCTAAGTGCGGAATCGCAATAACATTTTCCATATTAAGCAATTCATCATCAGGAAAATCCGTTACATAACGCCAAACCGTCCCATTATTAATAGCCGCCCGCAAGTCGTCATTGTTAACAATTCCTCCCCGTGAAAAATTAAAAAGACGCACTCCTTTTTTCATAAGAGCAAATTTTTTGGCATTAATCATCCCGCTGGTTTTATCCGTTAAAGGAGTATGTACCGAAATATAGTCAGCAGCACTTATCAACGCATCCATCCTGTCCGCGCGCTGAACATCCCTGGATAATCCCCACGCTGATTCTACTGAAAGAAACGGGTCATATCCGATTACACGCATCCCTAAATCAATAGCACTGTTGGCAACCATTACACCAATCTTTCCAAGCCCAATCACGCCAAGAGTTTTTCCCTTGATCTCCTGCCCTGCAAACTTTTTTTTATTCCCTTCAACGAGAGCAGGAACTTCATCCCCTTTTCCTTTAAGAGATTGTGAGAAACCAATCCCCCCTGCAATATCCCGGGACGCCAAAAACAAACCGGTTATAGCCATCTCCTTAACCGCGTTGGCATTCGCCCCCGGGGTATTAAAAACGACAATCCCTTTCTCTGAACACCGTGAAACAGGAATATTATTCACCCCTGCACCAGCCCGTCCCACGGATAGTAATGACTCCGGTAAATCCATATCGCACATATTAGAGCTTCGGATCACTATTGCATCAGGATTTACAGTTTCTGTCCCGATTTCATATCGATCCAAAGGAAAAATAGCCAAACCGTCTGCTGAAATCTTATCGAGTTTTAAAATTTTATACATTATTGCCTCCTCCTTTATTAGTTTCAAATTCTTTCATAAACGAAACAAGAGCCTTAACCCCTGCTATCGGCATTGCATTATAAATACTTGCCCGCATTCCTCCTATTGTCCGGTGCCCTTTTAAAGTCTTCAATCCGCGTTGAGAACTCTGCTCAATAAATTCCGCATCAAGCTCTTTGTTTCCGGTTACAAAAGGAACATTCATCATTGAGCGACTCGTCTTTTGGACAGGACTACTGAAAAGGGTTGAACAATCCAAATAATCATACAAAATTTGAGCTTTTTCCTTATTACTCTTTTGCATACCAATTAATCCACCGTTCTGTTTAATCCATTCAAAAACTAATCCGGCTATATAAATCGAATAACACGGCGGCGTATTGTATAGAGAGCCATTGTCAACCTGAGTTTGATAATTCAAAAGCGATGGGACATCCTCGGCGGCTCCGCCAACAAGATCTTCCCGAATAATGACTATAGTCACTCCCGCCGGACCGATATTTTTCTGAGCACCCGCAAATATTACCCCAAATTTAGATACATCAATCGGCTCCGACAAAATATTGGAAGACATATCTGCAACAAGGGGAACATCCCCTGTTTGAGGAATATCGTTATATGCCGTTCCGTATATAGTATTATTGGTTGCAATATGAAAATAATCCGCATCCTTTGAAAACGTTGCCGGATCCAGTTCAGGAATGCAGGTAAAATTATCCCCCTCGGAACTGGCGACAATGTTTATTTCACCAAATTTTTTAGCTTCCGCTATCGCCTTTTTCGTCCACTGTCCCGTATGAACAAAATCAGCCTTTTTACTTTTTCTCATTAAATTTAACGGGACCATGGCAAACTGTAAAGACGCACCACCCTGAAGAAACAAAACCTTATAATTTTCGGGAATATTCATCAGGTCTCTTAAATTCGCCTCCGCAGCTTCAATAATTTGTTTAAATTCTTTCCCCCGATGAGACATCTCCATCACAGACATCCCTGAACCTTTATAATCCAACATCTCCTGAGCCGCTTTTTGTAAAACCTCTTCCGGTAAAATCGCCGGACCGGCACTAAAATTATAAACTCGTGTCACACCTGCCTCCTTTAATATTTTGTGATAATGTCAATTAACAACATGCGGGCAAAACCCGGCAGCTTATTTCAATTCAACATTCCCCTTATCATCTTCTTTTCCCCCAAGTCCGTGTCCGTCCCTGTTTCTTGCCGAAACTGCGGGGTTTGAACCGGCTTTTTGGCTCTTCAACAAACTTTTGACGCGGAAAGTCAGGATGATCCGATACAGACAAGGTTAACTTAATAAGTTTTTCGATATTACGCACATCCTTTCCTTGCTCCGGCGTCGCAAAAGAAATGGCACGTCCTTTTTCTCCTGCTCGCCCTGTCCTTCCTATACGGTGTACATATTGCTCAATATCATCCGGGAGATCGTAATTAATGACTAGTTCTATACCGGTAACATCTATCCCTCTGGCCGCGATATCAGTTGCCACAAGCACGTTATATTTCCCTATCTTAAATCCATTGAGTGCTTCCTTCCGCTGTGCAAGCGAACGGTCAGAATGAATTTCTGCGGTCTTGTGTCCCATTTTATGGACAGCCCGTCTGATATTTTGAGCTCCTCTCCTTGTGCGGGAAAAAATCAACACCGGGCCATAATACTGCTCAAGTATTTTAGCCAATAATTGTTTTTTTTCAATTCTTTTGACAACAAATAATTCCTGAATAACGTGTTCCGCCGTAGTTCCGGACGGGGCAACTTCAATATGAACAGGAAGTTTCATATATACCGCTGCTATTTTTACAATTTCTTGCGGTATCGTCGCCGAAAAAAGCATTGTCTGCCTTTTAATCGGAATAACCTTAATAATACGCTTTATATCCGGCAGGAAACCCATATCCAGCATACGGTCTGCTTCGTCGATAACCAATATATCCACATCCGACAAATGGATTGTACGCTGGTTCATGTGATCAGTAAGCCGTCCGGGTGTCGCTATAATAACACGACAATTAGTCTTTAATTTCCTCAACTGTTCCCCCATGGATGCCCCGCCTATTATAACAACCGTTTTTATGCCAAGTAGCGGAGCAACCTTACGAAAGGTCTCGTCAACCTGAAGAGCAAGCTCCCTGGTAGGCACAACAACCAAACAACGCCCCTTTGTCTGGGAAAGACGCTGAATAACAGGTATGGCAAAGGCTAACGTTTTACCTGTCCCTGTTTGTGCGACCCCAATAATATCCTGTCCTTCCAACGCAATGGGAATCGTTTTATATTGAATCGGAGTAGGCACCGTAAATTTCATCCTGTCTAACACTCCAAGTATCTTTGGAGCAATTCCCATTCCATAAAAGGAAGGGTTTGATCTTTCTGATTCTTTCATTGTAATTACACCTCTCTTAGAATTTTAATTAACTTAACAGCGGTCGGCTGTCATTTATTTGTTTTACTCTTTGAAGTCCCTTTTTTCATTACTTATTACTCTACTTCCGGTTTTATCAATGAAGCACTTACCATTAAACCCGCATGAGAATCGATCCCGTACACTTTTTATTTTACTTCTATAGCAGCCTTATCATCAAAAGGATTTGTTCGTATAGCCAAAGAGAAAAGATAAGGATAATCGCCTTTTAAATATTTCATATAATTTAACCATTCAAAAATCAACAAATGATACGCTCTTTTAATATCCCCGGCAAGATGTTTGTAATCCGTTTGGGGCAGGTGATTGAAATCTTTTCTTTTAACCAGCTCTTCGGTTAAATGGAATACTCCAAAAAGAAGGTCAGTAAAAGAATCATGTTCTAACAAATTGGGGTTTTGCAACAGATTAAGTAAAAAATTCCTTTTTTCTAACAAAATTTTTTTTATTTCTTCTAATTCTCCTTTTTTAGTATCGATATTACTGGTATGTTCCTTGAGATATTTATGCACTTTTAAAAATTCTTGATTAGACCAATTATTAGTAACAACAAGCTTTTTAGTGATTTTAAAAGATTCCAAATCAAAATCGGAAAATTTTTTAAGTAATATGGTTCCTATTTCACTAAAAAAAACACCGATTACCATATTGAGCTTTTTTAACATCACTTGTTTTTCTCTATAAACAAGTATTCCGTGAATAATCATAGAGACCAGTAAAACTTCCAGGAAAACAAAAGCAACATCCCCCACCAAATAGATAAAAATATGATGAGCATTCCTGAAAATTAAATAATGAATAAAATAAGCTGCTGTGGATAATATCACTAAAACGAAACCTAAAACAACTTGCCAATTAAAAAAACGTTTCATTTCTTCTCCTTAAATCCCCTTCCAATCCCGCATCGGAACTGCCTTTTTGTTTTTAATGATGTTTAACAAAATACCTGATAATAAAAGAATACTGGCAAGCATACTCATCCAGGAAGGAATTATTGTAGTATGATGAACTATCAGCCGGGTAATATCAATATTTAAAAATCCCCATAGATAATTTAATAAAAAACCCAACCCCAGCCCGCATCCGATAATTGAAGCTAAAAAAATAAAAACAGTTTTTTTTCCGAACTGATTAAAAATAACGGTAAGAGCTACTGAATTTGTAGCCGGACCGGCTAAAAGAAAAACAAAGGCTGCTCCGGGATTCATCCCTTTTAAGATTAAAGCGGCTGCTATAGGTAAGGAACCCGAAGAGCATACATACATTGGTATTCCTACCAAAAGCATAATAAATATCGACTGCCATCCCGAACCAAGATAACGCATAACCAATGTTTCCGGAATAAGATATGATATTATTCCGCCAATCAAAATACCGATTAGCAGCCATTTACTAACATCCCCTAAAAGATCGCCAAAGGCATAAGTAAAAACACCTTTAATTTTATCCGAAACATTATGTTTTACCGGGGAATGCTCATTATTACTACAAAGTTTGCACTTATGTTTGTTATCAACGGAATTAAAAGGAGGCTCTTCTTTTTTTAAAAATAAATTGGCCAATACCCCGGCAAATACGGCAATGACAAAAGAAGCCAATACCCGATACACAGTAAAAACTCCGCCTAGAAAAGCATAGGTAGCAAAAATAGAATCAATTCCGGTGGTAGGAGTAGAAATCAAAAAAGAAAGTACCGCCCCCCTGCTTGCTCCGCTTTTGTGCAGGGACAATGCTGCAGGAATTACCCCGCAGGAGCAAAGCGGTAAAGGAATGCCAAATAACGAAGCTTTTATTACCGACATAAAATTATTTTTACCCAGATGTTCGGCAATTATTTCTTCTTGTATAAAAATATGTAAAATTCCGGCAAATAAAAAACCAAAAACCAGATATACCGACATTTGGTTCAATAAAAAATATGCTTCTTTAATAATGTTTAAAATAATTTTCATACTTTCCTCTAAAATTTACGGGCAGATAAATACTTAAAAACAGTTAAACAGGCTTTGGCTCCTTCTCCGCAAGCAATGATAATTTGTTTTTCCGGCACATTGGTCACATCTCCTGCAGCAAAAATGCTTTCTATAATACTCTTATTGTTCTACTACTGATTTATAAAGAAATTATTGAAAAACTCCTCAAAGGTATCCTTAATGCTTCGGATAAACTTTACATCTGTTAGCGATAATTACAAAAATTTAGTGCTAAGGGAAAATCAATTTCTTTCAAGTGAGTAATAACCACTTGCAAATCATCCTTTTTTTGTGAAGAAACACGCAACTTGTCATCTTCAATCTGTGTCTGCACCTTCAATTTTAAATCTTTAATAATTTTTACCAATTCTTTTGCTTTTTCTTTGGAAATACCTATCGATATTTCCACACTTTGACGCAAAGTTCCCTCAAATGCCTTATCAGGAGTTTTAAAATCAAGTGCTTTCGGAGAAATTCCCCTTCCAACAACCCGGGAAACGAATATACTTTTTAAAGCTTTTAATTTATAATCATCATCTGCAACTAAAACTACTTTCTTTTCCTTACGGTCATAATCAATGGAAGATTTACTATTCTTAAAATCATACCGTTGAGCTAATTCTTTCTTAGCTTGATTTATAGCATTATCCATTTCCTGTAAATCAACTTCCGAAACAATATCAAAAGAAAACTTGGCCATATTTTATCTCCTTTTTTTTAAAAAAATTATTAAAAACCAAAAAACTAAAAAATAGGAACACATCCTATTTTTTCCCTTATCCCTCTTTTACTCCATCTATAACTATTTTCCGTATCATTCTATTGACTTTTTAGCTCTTCCACCTATTATTGATTAATTGTTCTTTGCCTGTCAACTTATTTATTCCTTCAAGAACATTCTGTTGTCTTTTGTCTACGGACTATTTTTTTCAAACTACCAATTACCAACTTCAAATTCAAAACAAAAGACAAAAAACAGATCCATACTTCGATTAAACTCAGTACAAGTTCATAGAGCAACTACAAACTAAAAACATAAAGGTAAAATGTGTTTTGAACG
>JAGLYT010000053.1 GCA_023132075.1 bacterium | reverse complement strand
TTCGATTTCCCGCAGCTTGCTGCGGAATAGTTTAAGAGGGTAAGATATAAGAGTAAATAGACGGCATTCCCTATATTTTATTAGGGAAACTTAAATATAAAAATTATTTTGGATTAGGGGAGATAATAGTATGAGTAAACATAAAAAGGTTAATTCGCGGGAAGTAGGATTGGAAATTGGTTTAGTTTTTGGTAAGTATTTTTTAGGAATGGAACACCTGCATTATGGATATTGGACAGACGGTCTTGAAGTAAATATTCACAATTTATCACAAGCTCAAAAGAATTATTCCAGGTTTTTACTTTCGCATATTCCTAAAGGGACTAAAACCATCCTGGATGTTGGATGTGGTAATGGCAGGGTTGCATTGGAATTGGTAAATAAAGGATATAAGGTGGATTGTGTTTCTCCAAGTTCGATTCTCACCAGACATGCACATAATATATTGCAGGGAAAAAGTCATATCTTTGAATGTTACTATGAAGATTTGGAAACGGAAAATCGATATGATTTAATTTTGTTTAGCGAAAGTTTCCAATATATCAATTTAGAAAAAGCATTACAAAAATCACTCCGGCTTTTAAATAAGGATGGGTATCTTCTGATATGTGATTTTTTCAAAACGGATGCCGAAGGCAAGAGTATGCTTGGAGGAGGACACAAATTAGTTAAATTTTATGACCTTATTTCCCAATACGCTTTTCACCCGATAAAAGATATTGACATTACCAAAGAAACACTTCCAAACTTAAAGGTTGTAAGTGATTTTTTCGAAGAGGTTGGTAATCCTATTTGGGATTTGGTTCTTTATTTTTTAAATAGTAATTATCCCCTCTTTTCTAAGTTTCTTCAATGGAAATATAAGAAAAAAATAGAAAAGATTGAGCGAAAATATTTTAGCGGTGGAAGAAATGCCGAAAATTTTTCAATTTTTAAATCATATCGCCTTCTTCTTTATAAAAAAACCGTCCCTGATATTATTTAATGAAAATAATTAGAATAATATTGAATTTATTACTAAATTTTTTTGTAATTCTTACCTTATTAACTACATTTACAATGGATGGTTTAGCTCAAGAGCAGGTTGAGAAAAGCCTAAAGATTTTAAAAGAAAATTCGTATTTTGAAGCAGGGGTGGTTATGGGTTCGCCGTCTTTTTTCAATGGTACTATAGGTTATTGGTTTGGTCCGGTTGGATTACGTGTTTCAGGAATGTATTCGGATGAATCTATAAACGGAATCCAGTTCAATTTAGGATATAAATTAAAGAATAATGCCGGGACTTTTCGTAGTTTGGGAATTGCAGTCGGAAGGGCTCAGGATTTAGGTTGTGACTACTCGTATTTGGGGCCGGTTTATGATTGGAATTACAAAAAGGTCTTTCTGGAAATAGGAGTGGGAAAGGTATTTAATGTCAAAAGAGGAGACTTTAGTTCTTTACCATATTGGGCTATTTTTCAAATAGGTTATATATTTCGTTTTATTTAAAAAACAAAACAAACCTGCTCCTATTTATTCTTAAATGCAAATGATATCAATAATGTTTTTTTATTTCCTTTATCTCCATTCAAAACCAAAATGATAATCATCCTTGTCTGAGTAATTGATTCTCAGGACAGCCGGTGAAAAAATTTGGACAGGAGGGGCAACGCTGCCGTTAGTGGTTAAATTTATGTTTCCGCCTACCCTGCTTGTAGCCGGATCACCTTCCCAGTTAGTTTTTCCGATAGAAAAACCCGCATTTTTTAAGTTACTGGCAAGTTCACTATCCGAAGGCTGAACCCAACCGGTAATTGTTTTTTTCCACCACTGCCAGTCTATTTGACTTATTTTCCCGCTTGAGTCTACTGTGAGTTTTATAGCCGGCATGTAAATATTATTCAAGTCGGCATCAATGGTTTTAGATGTTACCCCGTTAAAAGTAAAGGTTTTTGGCGGAACATTTACCTGATAAGTGCCTGCAGGAGGTGTAGCGGGGGTTGTAGCGCTGCCTCCGCAATAAAAATTTAAGGTTCTTTCGTTTCCGTCAACCTGATTCCAACACTGCAGGATATCATTACCGCCATTTATGTTTGCCGGAGAATGCAATTCGGCATTATCCCAGGGGAGAGAAGGTTTGTCCGGTTTTCTATGGAAATAATACATATATCCTTTGTAAGCGGTTAAGCTCTTTTTACTAAAAGCACCTTGAATGTTAGTAAAGCTTTCCCCCGGATTAAATTCATAATCAATACTTAAATGACTACAGGCTGAGAACATAATTCCCAGGCAAAAACATAAAATAAACGAACAAAAAAATTTTTTCATATTTCTTCTCCTCTTTTTTTTGCCTAACACTAAAGCTCAGCAACAATGCCCAGGCAATGTTTACTGCAGCAATTTGTTAGGTTAATTTGCTTACTTTGTAAATATAAGGCAGTAAGATATATATCCCATTCCATTATTTTCAGATTGCCATATTTCTGGAAATTGTACAACAAAAAATATCACGAAAATTTATTAAAATAAAGAGTCATTGTCCCTGTTTTAAAATTCAGTTGCTTTTTGGGTTATTTTTTGGTATAAAAGAAAAACATTGAATGGGATGTGGAGTATAATTTGGAAAAATTCGTAGAAAAACATATAGTAGTTGTTTTCTGTTTATTGTCTATATTTCAACAGTTTAAGAAGTAAAAAAAATATTTAGGTTATTATTTAAAGGGAGGATATGATGGGAAATAAAAACAGTGGTAATGAAAAAGATTCATGGGTAACTTATAGGCCTAAAATTAAGGTTTGCGATTGTACAATTCGGGACGGAGGACTTATTAATGATCATTGCTACGATGATAAATTTGTGAAAGCCGTATATGACACCCTTGTCGTTGCGGGCATAAATTATATGGAGATAGGATATAAATCTTCCAAGAAACTTTTTGCTCCCGATCAATTTGGAAATTGGAAGTTTTGCGATGAAGATGATATGCGGCGTATTATCGGTGAAAATAAGACTGATTTAAAAATTTGTGCTATGGCTGATACCGGAAGAACTGATTATCACACTGACATATTGCCCAAAAAACAAAGTGTTTTGGATACTATTCGCGTAGCCTGCTATATTCATCAGGTTCCGACGGCATTGGATATTGTAAAAGATGTTGTCGATAAAGGTTATGAAGCCACAATGCAGCTTATGGCTATTTCAGTTGTACAGGATAAGGAGCTTAGTGACGGCTTAGAACTTATTGCCAAATCACCGGTAAGTGCAGTGTTTTTAGTAGATAGTTTCGGGGCACTTTATTCCGAACAAGTAAGGAAGTTGGTTAAAAAATATTTAAAAGTTCTTGAAGGAACAGGGAAGGAAGTAGGTGTACATTGTCATAATAATCAGCAGCTTGCCTATGCTAACACTATTGAAGCATTAATACTTGGGGCAACCAGGCTTGATGCAACAATAAACGGCTTGGGACGCGGAGCGGGCAATTGTCCGTTGGAACTGCTTGTCGGTTTCCTAAAAAATCCAAGATTTAAGCTTCGTCCGATTATTGAATGTATAGAAAAGGAGATGCTTCCGTTAAAGGCTCAGCTTGATTGGGGTCACAGCATTCCATATATGATAACAGGTCAGCTTAACTGTCATCCCAGGGAAGCTATTAAATTAAGAAAGAGTCAGGAGAAAGACAGTTACCTAAAATTTTATGATGAAATGATGGAATAAGAATAGCCTCTGTCAAAAGATTTTTGTTCTTATCAGAGAGGTTTTTAAGATGATTTCTTACCAGGGTGTTGTAATAAGGCCTCCCAGTGAGGCAAACAGCCTTATTTTTCAGATTACACTTGGATGTTCGGATAATCACTGCATTTTCTGTCCTGCCTATAAAGATAAAAAGTTTAAAATTAAAGATTTGGAAGAGATTGAAAGAGAAATAAAATACGCTGCCCGAGTTTATCCCCTGACCAGAAGAATATTTTTCGCTGATGGGGATGCACTGGTAGTAGAGCAGAGGAAGCTGGTACACATTTTTGAGCTCGTGCAGGATAATTTTCCAAAACTTACCAAAATCGGAATATATGGTTCCATCAAAAGTCTGGAGGATAAATCGGTTAGTGATTTATCCGAACTTAAAAAAAATAAACTTGGTATAATATATCTTGGGTTTGAAACCGGAGATGAGGAAGTATACAGACGAGTCAAAAAATATGGTTCACCTGCCGGGAATGTAGAAACTTGTATCAAGATAAAAGAGGCGGGAATAAAGGTAAATGTGACTGTAATATTAGGACTTGGAGGAAAAGAGCTGTCGGTTCAGCATAGTGCAAATACCGCAAAAATTTTAAATCTTGCCCAGCCGCAGCAAATAGCCGCTTTGACTTTGATGGTCGTTCCTGAAACACCTCTTTATCAAATGATAAAAAAGGGTAAATTTAAACAGCTTGAACAATTTGATTTTTTGGAAGAGCTTCGCCTTTTAGTTGAAAAACTTGACGATTTCAAATGTTTGTTTTTTTCAAACCACGCTTCGAATTATTACTCGATAAGTGCCCGTTTTCCTAAGGACAAACATAGGATTTTGAAAGAACTTGATTGGGTAATTGAGAATAAGCAGGAAGATGTCCTGACACCTGATTGCTTGAGGGGCTTGTAGAATAATAGTATCATTTATAAAGCGGCTGCTTTTTTTGTTTAATGATAATTGGAAAGCATATAAGGTAGTGTCAAAAAAGGAATGAAAGAAAAACAGAAAGAAGTTTGTAGATAAAGGAAAAATTTTTTGTAAATAGGGGAAGGTAGCCACAGGGCTTTCTTGTCCGCCTGTGGAGGAAGCCTGCGTTATCGTTGGAAATTTTCTGCAGGCTGAAGCCTGCGACTACCAAAAAACAAAACATTTTTGACATTACTTAAAAATATAAGAGGGGAATAGAAATGAAAACAGTAAAAAATATGGTAAAAAAAGTTATGGTTTTATTTTTAACAAGCTTGACGTGTTTTTTTGTTTTTTCCAAAGTAACAATTGCAGAAACATCTGATACTATGATACGCCAATATTACAAGAGTGGTAAGATATGGAAGGAAGCAAATAATAAGAATGGGAAAACGGAAGGAGTGGTTAGGGAATATTACAAGACTGGTGAATTAAAGACAGAGGCAAACTTCAAAAGTGGTCAACCGGAAGGAAAGAGTAAAGAATACTACAAGACTGGTGAATTAAAGAAAGAAGCAACTTTTAAAGATGGTAAACCGGAAGGAATAGTTAAGGAATACTATGAAAATGGTAAATTAAATAGAGAGACAAATTTTAAAGACGGTAAACCGGAAGGAAAGAGCAAAGAATATTACGAGAGTGGCAAATTAAAGAAACAAGCAACTTTTAAAGATGGTAGGCTGGAAGGAAAGAGTACGGAATATTACTGGAGTGGCAAGATGTTTAGAGAGGGAAATTATAAAGATGGTAAACCGGAAGGAATAGTTAAGGAATACTATGAAAGTGGCAAATTAGATAGGGAGGCAAATTTCAAGGATGGTAAACCGGAAGGAAAGAGTAAAGAATATTACGAGAATGGTGAATTAAAGAAAGAAGCAACTTTTAAAGATGGTAGGCCGGAAGGAAAGAGTACGGAATATTACCAGAGTGGTAAGCTGTTTAAAGAGGCAAATTTTAAAAATGGTGAGTTGCAAGGAAAAAGTAAAGAGTGTTATGCGACAGGTAAGATAAAGATAGAGTTGAACTTTAAAAAGAATAAACTTGAAGGAAAAAGTAAGGCATATTACGAAACTGGTGAATTGAAAACAGTGTCGAGGTATAAAAAAGGAAAGTTAAAAGGGGGAACTAAAGAATATTACGAAGATGGTAAATTGAAAATGGAGTCAATTTTTAAAGATGGTAAGCCGGAAGGAAAGATTAAGGAGTATCACGAAAACGGAATGGTAAAAAAAGAATCAAGTTATAAAGATGGTAAATTAGAAGGAATAACTAAGCAGTATTATGAGACCGGAGAATTAGGATATGAAGAAAATTATAAGGCGGGTAAAAAGGACGGTATTACTAAAATATATCTAAAGGGTTATTTAACTCCGACATTAATAAATACATATAAAGATGGGCAGCTAATTAATAATAAACAAAATATTACGGAAGAAAAAAAACAGGAAAATAAGGGGCTGGGAAAATCAGGAGAGAAGGGAAAGAAGAAGTAGAAAATCTTAAAAAAAAGAAATTGGAAAAAATGAACAAAATAGCTTTTGAGAAATTAGTAAAGACTTCTTTGGATGATTTGCCAACAAAGTTTCTCCGGAAAATGGAGAATATTATAATCGTAGTTGAAGATGTTCCATCAAAGGATGTTTTATTACGTTTTGGAGTAAAAAATCCTCTGCATCTTCTGGGATTATATCATGGTGTACCGCTGGGGAAAAGGGGTTACAGGTATGGTAATGTTTTGCCGGATAAGATATCAATATATAAAAAATCCATAGAAGCCTTGTGTCGAACAGAAGAGGAGATATTGCTGAAAGTACGGGAAGTAGTAATGCACGAAATTGGGCATTATTTCGGCATGAGCGAGGAGGAGCTCAGGAAGGCAAATATATAGGAAACATATACAACCGAATAAATGATTGATAGAGAAGCAAATAAGGATAGCGATTAATTCTTTAAAAGTGAAAAAAATAGAATTTATATGAGCAGTGGTTTTGAAATAAATGGTTATTTTTAAATAAGGAACAGTATTGTGAAATTGGAAAATTTAAGTAAATGTAATTTATGTGAAAGTGAATCTATCTTTTCAGTAGATAGTAAACATAATATTTTTAAATGTAATCACTGTGGATATATATTTGATAATCCACGGCCTGCTTTTGATGAAATCAAAGATTTTTATTCTAAAGAAGAGCAATATGATGGATGGCTTAAAGAGGAAAAAGGGAGAAATATTTTATGGCAACGACGTCTAAAAATGATAAAAAAATTTAAAAATACAGGCACTCTCCTGGATGTGGGAACAGGAATAGGGCAATTTTTGTATTTTGCCGGAAATGATTTTAAAGTAGAAGGAACCGAGGTGTCGGAAAGTGCAATAAAAACGGCTAAAGAAAAATATGATTTGAATTTGAAAAAAGGTCAAGTAGAAGATATTGACTTTGGTGACTGTCGATTTGATGTGATAACACTTTTTCATGTATTAGAGCATGTACCGTATCCATCCCGGCTCATAGAAAAATGTTATAATTTATTGAATAAGAAAGGCATTCTTATTATTACAGTTCCTAATGAAATTAATTCTTTTGTAAAACCTCCCATTAAGCGTTTATTATCATTTTTTCGAATTGGTAAATTTAAAAAGTACGGGATATTTGGATTACCTAAATTGGAACTAAACGGTACTTTACCTGAAATACATTTATCACATTTTACCGGTTCCAGTTTAAAAAAATGGCTTACTAAAAAAAAATTTGTTGTAATAGAGGACACATTGGATCCTTATTACAGTGCAATAGGGATTAAAAAAATTATTCACGATTGTTTATATTTGTTTTTTTTAACAATTAAAAACATATTTAGGGTTAATATATATGATACTATCTGGATTGTTGCAAGACACAAATAATTTAACATTTTACCTTTCCTTATTTTACAAATCAAATAGGTTGCTGTTCCTATTTAACTCTAATTTATTTAAAAAGAAAGATATTTGTATATTATGAATAAGCTAAAATTTATACTGGGGCTTTGTATTATTATTTTTAGCGGCATTATTATGATAGTTGGTATGGTTTTGGGGATAGTTAGTGTTGCCAAAGGATTGTACAAGGATGTCTATGCTTTCCCGGTATCCCTGTCAATTTCTACGGAAAGTTCAAAAACAGATTCCTTTACCGCAAAAAAGGGAGATGAATTTTCTGTCTGGTTAAAAGTTCCTGATAGACGGATAGAAAATAAAGACTTTAAGATGAGTGGTTTTTTTGTTAATCAAAAAGCAGAAGTAATTAGTGAATTTAAAGAAAATTTTAAGTTTGGATATCTTCGAAACAGTTTCGGCCGGGGACAATATTACAAATTAGGCGTGTATAGTTTTGAACGTGATTTTCAAGGATGGATAAGTTATACGATAAGGGGTAAATGGAGTCCTTCATATAATGGTTTTCTGGTAATAAGACGACGGAAATCTTTTTCATTTCCGGTAAGGGAGACAGGTGTTTTTGTGGCAGGAATTTTGTTGCTTATTATAGGAGTTGGAACGGTTGGAAAAAATAGTTTGGCTGAGAATGGACATAAAACAGATTAACAGGTAGAGGACGATTAATATATATATATTATGGAAATAGAAATAGATTATTAGGCAACACATCTATAATAGAGCGAAAGAATATATCGGAAAATGGGAGGAAAGCAGGGTTGAAATGAAAAAATGGTTAATGGGATTGTTTGTACTTGGTTTTATGTTTACCATAAGCGGGATAGGAATAACAGCCAATACTGCGACTCATCAGGTAACAATTAAGATAATTGCTGTTGATGAACTAACTATTTCGGGGGACAATATTACCTTACCTGTTAATTCGACAATTACCGGAAGCGTATTGAAAGATGCTACAGACAACACCTGTTCG
>JAGLYT010000052.1 GCA_023132075.1 bacterium | reverse complement strand
CATTCAGTAAGCGAATTAGTGACCGGCATTGACTTGGTCAAAGAACAAATTCGTTTAGCTTGTGGTGAAAAATTAAATATTAAACAGGATAAAATACAGTGTAAAGGCCATGCGATAGAGTGTCGTATTAACGCTGAAGATCCTGAACGGGATTTTGTTCCTTCACCGGGGATGATTACCGGTTTGGTTTCTCCGGGAGGGCCTGGAATAAGGATTGATACCCATATACATTCCGGATATCAAATTCCTCCTTTTTACGATTCAATGTTAGCAAAATTATTAGTGTTGGATAATAACCGTCAGGGGGCAATTTGCAGAATGCAGAGAGCTTTAAATGAATTTATAATAGAAGGAATAAAAACTACTATTCCTTTTCATCAAAAAGTTATGGAAAATGCTTTTTTTAGAAAAGGAGAGGTTTATACTAATTTCATACAGAGGAGAATTTGGCCGGAAAGATGAAAAAACTTAAAACGAAAGATAAAATAAAACAGGGCTTGCAAGAATCAATCGAAATAAATAATTGCATTATTAAAGACCAGATAGGTTTGCTCGAAAAAATCGTACAGGTTGTAGTAAAGGCTTTTCGCAGAAAAAAAAAGATAGTTTTTTTTGGTAATGGCGGCAGTGCAGCGGATGCCCAGCATTTGGTAGCGGAATTTGTTTGTCGATTTAAGAAAGACCGGATTTCCCTGCCGGCCGTTGCCCTTACTACGAATACTTCCCTTTTAACTGCCATTGGAAATGATATGGGGTTTGAGTCGATTTTTTCCCGGCAGATTGAGGCATTGGTTAATGCCGGTGATGTAGTCGTTGGTATTAGTACCAGCGGGAATTCCCCTAATGTATTAAAAGGGATAAAGTGTGCTAAAGAAAAAGGGGCAATAACTATTGCTTTTACCGGCAGTAAAGGAAGAAAATTATCTAAATTAGCCGATTTTTGTTTCACTGTTCCTTCCCCGGATGTACCTCGCATTCAGGAATTTCATATAATGGTTGGGCATATTATTTGTGAATTAGTGGAGGACATAATGTTTTAGTCTATCCGGTCTATTTTTTGCTTCGGACGGGTGGAATAAAAAAGCATTTTTTACTGTTAAAGAACGAATAAATTCACCAATAAAAAAAATATGATTTAAATTTTGTTTTTGGAATTAAAGACGATGACAACAAAAAAGATAAAATCCTTAACCGGATTAAAAAAAATAATAAAGGGATTAAAAAGCAAAGATAAGAAAGTTGTTTTCACTAATGGGTGTTTTGATGTTTTTCATCCGGGGCACTTGTATTATTTGGAAAAGGTAAAAACAAAAGGAGACATCTTAGTTGTTGCTATAAATAGTAACGACTCAATAAAAAGGCTGAAGGGAGCAAAACGGCCTTTAGTTGATGAGATAGAAAGAGCGGAAATGCTTGCCGCTCTTGAATGTGTAGATTGGGTAACTATTTTTAGTGAAGATACCCCCGGAAAAGTAATAAGGGAATTAAAGCCCGATGTGTTGATAAAAGGGGGGGATTATTCTTTAAATGAAATAGTAGGAAGAGAGTTTGTGGAATCTTATAAAGGGAAAGTTCTTACAGTCCCTTTGTTTAAAAGATGGTCAAGTACAAAATTAATAGAAACAATTTTAAAAAAATATGGATAAAGATAGAAAAACAGTAATTTGCCGGGGAAACCTGCCACAAAGCAAAAAAAATGAAGATTTATATTGTATAATCGATGTTAATTTAAATCGTGCTAAAGAAGGGTTGCGCGTAGTAGAAGAAATAGTTAGGTTTGTGTTTCGGAAGAAAGATATTTATGAAGAGATAAAAAAAACAAGGTTTAAACTGGATAGAGTGTCTAAAAATATTTATCCGGATTTGATTTATGCCCGCAAAATAAGTCGGGATATAGCAGTAAAAATCAGGGAAAAAAACAGAAAAAATTTAAAGGAATTGTTAATTGCTAATTTTAAAAGAGCGGAAGAGGCGCTGAGGGTATTGGAAGAATTTTCCAAATTGATTTCTTCCGGTGCAGGATATAAATTTAAGAGAATGCGGTTTGATGTTTATGAGTTGGAAAAGAAAGTAATAATTTTATTTTTAGAAAAGAGTCGAAAAAAAAAGTGTTAGCGGATAAAGTTCTTTACCTTGTTACTTGTTTTCCTTTGCCGGGAATTAACTATGAAAAAATGGTCGAAGAAGCGATTATTGGCGGGGTGGAAATTGTTCAGCTTCGGGCTAAGGAATTGAGCGGGAAAGAGTTATTGCGCTTAGCTTGCTCGCTAAGGGAAATTACCTTTAAATATAAAGTAATCTTTATCGTTAATGATCGGCCGGATGTTGCCCTGGCTTCTCAGGCCGATGGTGTTCATCTGGGGCAGGATGACTTAGAAATAGCTTATGTGCGTAAATTGATGGGTGATAAAATAATAGGTATTTCTACTCATACCCTTGAAGAAGCACGGGTTGCGCAGGAAAAAGGTGCGGATTATATAGGTGTTGGCCCGATTTTTAAAACTGTCACAAAGCCGGATTTGGTTCCGGTAGGATTAGATTTGATTACTGAAATAAAAAAAGAAATAAAAATACCTTTTTTTTGTATAGGGGGAATAGACTTAGATAATATTAAACAGGTTATAGGAATCGGAGGAGGAAGGGTTGCAATAAGTAGTGCTATTTGTAACGTTCGTAGTTTAGAAAAAACAAGAAGGACAACGCAGAATTTTAAAAAAATGCTTTTAGAATCGAAAAATTAATAAATTAATAATAAGAAAAGAATAATGTGGAATAAAGGATTATTTTTATTTTTTTGTTTTTTATTTGCCCACTTGATGACTGAGTTTGTTTTTCATTTTAAGAAACTCTGGGAATGGGAAAAAAAGTCAAGTTGGGGCATTATTTTACATAGTGTTATTTTTGGAATATTATGTGTGATTTTGTTTTTTCCTTTTCTAAACAAGGGTTTAATGTGGTGGTACATAATATTTTTATCTTTTATGCATTTTGTTATTGATTTTTTTAAAGTATCTCTTTTACAGGAAAAAAAAGATGCGGATGCGGTAATGTTGTTGGATGAATTAAACCATATTTTCTGGTTTGGATTTGTTTCTTTTTTTGGAGCAGGGGAGATTCGTGGTTCCTGGATGTCGATAGGAAAAGCGTATGATTATTATATTTTTCCGCTTTTGATGTGTTTATTAATTGTTTTTCTATCGCGGAAGGAAATAAAAAGGCAATTCAAAGGAGAAAAATAGAGTGAGAAAAGAGAGGGATAAAAATGTCTAATCTTTGTGTTGTAGGTGCCCAATGGGGAGATGAGGGAAAAGGAAAAGTTATTCATTTTCTTTCCCGGGAAGCGGAGTATATTTGCCGTTATCAGGGAGGGAATAATGCCGGACATACCGTGGTAATCGGTGAGGATAAGTTTGTTTTACATCTTGTTCCTTCCGGAATAATTTATCCGGGGAAGAAATGTATTATCGGCAATGGAGTTGTAATAAATCCACAAGCTTTGTTGGATGAAATAAAATATTTAGGAAAAAAAGGGGTGGATGTCAGCGGCCGTCTTTTTATTTCTGATATGGCCCATCTTATATTTCCTTATCATTCTATGTTGGATGAAGCAAAAGAAAGAAGAAAAGGGAAAATAGGAACGACTAAAAGAGGTATAGGTCCTGCTTATATGGATAAGGTTGACCGGGTAGGAATTAGGGTTTGTGATTTGATGGATAAGGAGATTTTTGCTCATAAATTAAAAGATACTCTTGCTATGCGTAATGCTCTTTTAGAAAAAGTTTATCAAAGGCCGGGATTGAAATATAAAGATTTATATATTAAATACTGTGACTATGCTGAGCAATTACGTCCTTATGTTGCTAATACCAGTATTATGGTTAACGAAGCAATGAAAAAAAACAAAAGAGTTCTTCTGGAAGGGGCACAGGGAGTATTGTTAGATGTGGATTTTGGGACTTATCCTTATGTGACTTCGTCGAATCCCTCTGCCGGCGGTGCTTGTGTGGGTTTAGGTATTGGGCCTAATAAAATAGATAAAATTTTAGGAATAATAAAGGCATATGTTACCAGAGTGGGAGATGGTCCTTTTCCTACCCGCTTAACCCCTTCATTAGAGGAAAAAATACGGGAAAAAGGGGCGGAATTCGGGGCTACAACCAAGCGTCCCCGAAAAGTAGGCTGGTTTGATGCAGTGATGGTAAAGCATTCAGTAAGGGTAAGCGGTATTGATTCACTGGCAGTAATGAAATTAGATGTGTTGGATGATCTGGATAAAATAAAAATATGTACCGGTTATAAATATAAAAATAAGATAATTAGTGAATATCCGAGTCAGACTGTTATATTAGAAGAATGTAAGCCTTGTTATGAAGTGTGGGAAGGGTGGAAGGTTTCTACAGTAAAGATAAAAAAATATCAGGATTTACCTTCGAAAGCAAAAAAATATTTATCCCGGATAAAACAATTAGCGGGGGTGCCTCTTTCTTTAATTTCCGTAGGGGCGGATAAAGATGCAACTATTTTGTTAAATAAAAATTTTTTTAAATAAGAAATTAAGCACTTGGTGGAGGAGGATATATGATTTCTCGGTATGCATTACCGGAAATGGAGCGTATTTGGACGGAAGAAAACCGGTTTGAAAAAATGTTAGAGGTAGAAATAGCTGTTTGTCAGGTAAGGGCTGATTTAGGCGAGATTCCTAAAGGAATAGTACAGGAAATAAAAAAAACTGCGAAAATTGATGTGGGAAGAATAAGGGAAATAGAAGAGAAAACCCACCATGATGTAATTGCTTTTTTAGGCTCCATTACTGAAAAAGTGGGACATGATGCCGCAAGATTTATTCATCAGGGATTGACTTCTTCTGATGTTTTAGATACAGCATTGGCTTTACAAATGAAAGAATCGGCAGAAAAAATTTGTTTGGATTTAAAGAAATTGGCTGTTGTTTTAAAGAAAAAAGCTTTAGAGTATAAAATGGTCCCTATGATAGGCAGAACGCATGGAGTGCACGCTGAGCCGATTACTTTTGGTTTGAAGCTTGCTTTGTGGTATGAAGAGATATTAAGGAATTTAGAACGGGTAAATAGAGCTAAAAAAGTTATTGCTGTGGGAAAAATTTCCGGGGCAGTAGGTACTTATGCGCATATTAGTCCTCAATGGGAAGAGTTAGTTTGTAAGAAATTGGGTTTAAAGATAGAACCGGTTTCCAATCAAATTACTCAACGTGACCGGCATGCCGAGTTTATGGCGGCAATAGCTATTGCCTCTTGCTCTTTGGAGAAATTTGCCGGTGAGATAAGAGGTTTACAAAGAACGGAAATTTTGGAGTTAGAAGAGCCTTTTATGTCGGGACAAAAGGGGTCTTCGGCGATGCCCCATAAGCGAAATCCTGTAAAATGTGAACAAATTTGCGGATTAGCCCGTATAATAAGGGGAAATCTTCATGCTTCTTTAGAAAATATTGCTTTGTGGAATGAGCGGGATATTTCTCACTCCTCGGCAGAGCGGGTAATCCTTCCGGATAGTTGCATCCTTATAGATTACTTACTGCAAAAATTTACCTGGATTATGGAAGGATTATTAGTTTATCCCCGTAATATGTTGAAAAATATAAATCTTACCGGTGGATTGATTTTTTCCCAGAGGGTCTTTTTGGCTTTAGTAGATAAAGGATTAAGCCGGGAATGTGCTTATGAATTGATTCAGAAAAAAGCTATGTATGCATGGAAAAAGAAAGGAGAATTTAAAAGTTTAATTTTACAGGACAAGGATATAAAGAAACATCTAAACAAAGATGAAATAAAAGAATGTTTTAATATTCAATGGTTTTTACGTAATGTGGATAAAATTTTCAAACGGATAAATTTATAAAAAGCATTAAATAAAAGATTTTTTGCCTTGACAGCAGAAAAGAAGATGTGGTATACTTATCGCTTTAATGTGAAGGGAGGAGAAAATTATGTATGCAGTAATTGAAAGTGGAGGAAAACAATATAAAGTTGAAGAAGGCTCTAGGATATCAGTAGAGAAAATAGATGTTCCTGTCGGAGATGAAGTACAATTGGATAAGGTATTATTGGCTTCCAAAGAGGGAGAAGCATTGTTGGACAAATCCGCTCTGGAGAAAGTTAAGGTGCTGGGGGTAGTTACGAAGCAGGATAAGGCAAAAAAGATAATTGTTTTCAAGAAGAAAAGAAGAAAAGATTATAAAAAAACCAGGGGACATCGTCAATATTATACCCAGATAGAAATAAAACAAATAGTAATTAAATGAGAAAAAAATCAAAGGTAGAGTTTGATTTGGTAAAGATTGTTTTGTGTTTTCGTTTGGTTAAGGATTAAAAGGAGGAATTGAAAAAATGGCACATAAAAAAGGGCAGGGTAGTAGTTCCAACGGACGGGATAGTTGTGGCAGAAGATTAGGTGTTAAAAGATTTGGGGGGCAAGTTGTTTCCGCAGGGAGTATTTTAGTGCGTCAGAGAGGAAGAAAATTTAAACCGGGCAAGAACGTGGGTATTGGTTCGGATGATACTCTTTTTTCTAAAATTGAAGGGGAAGTAGCTTTTGAACGAATAGACAGAAAAAACAGAAAAATAAGTGTTTATCCTCTAAATTGAGTGGGAAAATATTATTCTTTTAAGGGTTTATAAGTAAATAATTTTTGTAATAATAATGGGAAACTGTTGATTATGGCGATAAAACTTCAAAGATGGATATTATTTTGAATTTTTAAGCATCATAATCAAAAGTTTCTCTTTTTTTTGTAAGGAGTATTGCTTTTATTTATTAGTTGAGCGCAAGGGAATAGAGGGTAGAATGTTTATTGATTATGCAAAAATTCATATTAAGGCAGGAGATGGCGGAAACGGGTGTGTGAGTTTTCGCCGGGAAAAATATGTTCCTCTGGGTGGACCTGATGGAGGCGGAGGCGGTGACGGAGGGGACATTATTATTAAAGCAGATGAGAGGTTGAAGACTCTTCTGGATTTGCGGAGGCATCCTCACTATCGGGCAAAAAATGGCAAGCATGGACAGGGAAAGAAGAAACAGGGCGGTAAAGGGGATGACTTAGTTATTCTGGTTCCCTGCGGAACGATGGTTTATAAAATAAATACTTCTTCTTCCGGAAAAATAAAAGAAAAGAAGGAGTTGCTTGTTGATTTAGTTGAAGACAAAAAAGAAATAAAAGTGGGTGCCAGCGGCCGTGGAGGAAGAGGAAATGCAAGTTTTAAAACAGCAAAAAATAATGCTCCTCATTTTGCGGAGAAAGGTGCTCCGGGAGACAAAAGCACATTAATTTTAGAATTGAAACTCATAGCCGATGTAGGTTTAGTTGGTTATCCTAATGCGGGCAAATCTACTTTTTTATCGGTAATTTCTTCCGCCCATCCTAAAATTGCCGATTATCCGTTTACGACTTTATCGCCAAATTTAGGTATAGCAGAAATAGGGGATGAAAGTTTTGTTTTTGCGGATATTCCCGGACTAATTGAAGGAGCACATTCCGGAGTAGGCCTGGGAGATACTTTTCTGCGGCATATTGAGAGGACACGTATTTTGCTCCACTTTATAGATCTTGCGGGGTTTGGGGGGAAATCTCCGGAAGAAATATTGAAAATTACCAATAAAGAAATAAGACTATTCAGCAGGAATCTTTCCGGTAAGAAACAAATAATTGTAGCTAATAAAATGGATTTGCCGCAGGCAGAGAAAGCACTTAGAAAACTCAAGAAAAAATTACCGGGAGTTAAAGTTTTTCCGATTTCTGCGGTTACTAAAAAAGGAATACCGGATTTATTGTATGCAACAGGGAAAATGCTAAAGAAAATAAAAATTCCAAAAGAGAAAATCGTTCCGGTAAAATATGTTTATGAGTCCCCGTTTAAAATAAAAAAAACAGAAAACAGTTTTGAGGTTTATGGTCAAAAAGTAGAAACTTTAATTCGGATGACCAATATTGGTAATGATGAAGCAGTAGGAAGATTACAGGGAATTTTTAAAAAAATGGGCATAGAAGAAGCACTCAGAAAAAAGGGAATTAAAGATGGTGATGAAGTTAAAATAGGAGACTATGCGTTTATTTATAAAGAATAAATTTTCCGATGAGAGTTTAGCATAAGACAAAATGAAATATGTTTGGGGAGGGTAATTGCTTGAAATCAAGACGGATAATATTAAAGATAGGTTCGGGGGTTCTAACTACACCGGAAGGAAAATTTAATAAAAATTGTATTATCAAAATCGCAAAAGATATAGTTTCCGCACATAGAAAAGGAGAAGAAATTATTTTAATCACTTCGGGGTCTATTGCTGCAGGAACGGATAAATTAAGGTGGAAAGGGAAGTCTTTAACTCTTCCGGAGAAGCAGGCTGCTGCTGCCGTAGGACAGAGTCAATTGATGCATCTTTATGAAGAAATATTTAGAAAAGAGAATTGTTTGACTGCTCAGATTTTATTGACTGCCGATGATTTAAGTAATCGCCACCGTTATTTAAATGTGCGAAATACTCTGCTTGCACTTTTAAAACACAGGGTAATTCCGATAATTAATGAGAACGATAGTGTAGCGGTAGAGGAAATAATGTTCGGAGATAATGATACTTTATCCGCTCTGGTGTCGAGTAAGATGGAAGCGGATTTTTTAATTCTTTTAACTAATGTGGATGGATTTTATACTTGTGAT
>JAGLYT010000051.1 GCA_023132075.1 bacterium | reverse complement strand
TCTCTTTTGCTTCTAATATTTTGCCTCTTTCGCCATTGCGTAGGTCATATTCCTTATATTCGTTTCTGGTAAAGGTTATTATATCATTTTTGGCAAGTTTAATGTCTTTTCTGTGTTCTATGCCTTCCTGATCAGTCCGCACCGCTTTATACATCCTGCTTTCTAGGTTATTTATTTTATCCTGCTTTGTCAATTCAAATCTTATTCTGAGATTTATTTCATCTCGGGCGGAGCCGGTGCCGGTTATAATCAGGGTATCCGGGGTATATTGTTTGGCGACTTTTTCCCGGCGTTCTAATTTATCGGTTATTTCGGTTATTTTATCCCGCTGGTCTAACAGTTCTAAACTTTCCAGCATTTTGCCGTCCCGGGCAAATTCCACCGATTGTTTTAATTTTTCGTCTCTTTGTCGGAAGTTTTCGGTTAAGTTAATCAAGTCCCCGGCTCTTTCGCAGTCTTCTACCAGCCGGTCAAAGACTTTGCCGGCGGATATGGATTCTAACTGGTTGCGGTCTCCCACCAGAATTATTTTGTCTTTGTTTTTTTCGGCTAACTTAAAGAGTTTGGATGCATTTCTTGAGTCCAGCATGCTGGCTTCGTCAAAGATGAGTACCCTCTTTTTTTGTTCCTTTGTTTTGTTTTCTCGCTTAAGTTTTCTTTCTTGCGATAAAAATGAGCTGAGCGTGGTTGATTTTATGTTGGTTTCTTCTTCCAAATTTTTAGCCGTAACCCCTTGCATAGCCAAACCGATAACCTCAATCCCGCTTTCTTTGTAAAAGTCGCCGGTGGTTTTTAATGCGGTGGTTTTGCCACTGCCGGCGTCACCTTGAACAACAGTTAAAAGGGTGTTAGATACAATCATTTTTTGCACGGCTAACGATTGGATATCGGAAAGCGTTCTCTCGCTTTTGGCTTGTTTCGCTTTACGCTTTCCTTCAACGATTTTAGAAACTTCTAAAGGATCTACTTTTTCCCAATTTAAAGATGTTCCGGAGGCGTTCATATATTCCCGATCGGCTTTAACCATTTCCCATGAAGTATATCTGTCTTTTTGTAGTTCGATGATATAGCCCATTTCTACTTGATTATTTAATTTGACCAGGGCTTCCTGATAGGTTATATCTTCCCATTTTTCATCGTGCATGCGTTCGGCAAGGTATTCGGTAATGACTGCTTGTTGGGAAGAAGAAGCGCTTTTTTCCGTAGCTCTGCGAATGGCTAACTGCCATTTTTCCGATTCGCTGGTGTTGTTCCGGTAATCGTTTCTTTCGTGATAAGCTTCGATTGACCACTCGGCTTTGTTTGACCATTCCTGCCGGTTAGTTTTTGTTTGCTCTTTGTTTTGTTCTTCGGTTTTGGTATTGGTTCGTTCTGCCTTGGTTTGCCAATCCTTAGTTATTTCATCTTTCGGGCTTTTTGGGGATTTTTCTTTTCTGGTTGTTCTCCAGGCGTCCATATCCCTTTTGCCTTCGGCTTTTGCTTCTAATATCTGTTGTCTGCGGGTGGAAAAAATCAGCTCGGTTTGATGAGCGATTTTATCCAGTCGCCACTCTCCGCCTTTGGTGTAGCTGATGTTATAACCTAAATTTTTCAAGCGGGAAGCCAGCCGGGTGCGGTACATCGAACCCCACAGTTTATTAAAGTCTTGAGATAAAATTTCCCTACTGCGTAGCGCCATGATTTTGTTTTCGTATTCGGTTAAGTTAGTTACAACCACATGGGTATGCAGTTGCGGATCGTGTTCTCTATTGAAACCGTCCCGGACAGTGATGTAGCACATTTTTCCGGTGCGGATATCCACCCCGGCTTTTGGTTGAGCCATGGCGTGCCGTTCTTCAATTTCTTTCATTACCTCCAAAACTGTTTGGTCATGGGCTTTGATGATTTCCGGGTTTTTGTCGGTTACCAATCCGGCAATGCTTACAGTCTTGGGTGCGGAAAAGGTAAAGTCGATTCCTTTGACTTTATGCTTTCTACTGCGTTGGGTTCCTTCGGCGTCTTTGCCGTTTAAGAGGTTCAAAAATACCTGTTCACTGATTGCTTGACCATCTTTTAGCCCCATTGTGTTACAGAGTTTGCCGTTGACTTGGACATGGTCAATTGTTTCTTCTGAAATGATGTTAAGTCCTTTATCTCGTAAGATATCGGCAAGTCCTTCGGCTTGTTTGAAGTAGTAATTTTCTTGGTGAGTGTGGTATTCAACAAGCCCTTGCGGGTCACCTAATAATTTCATTGTGGTTAGCATAAGTTTACCTGATTTTTGTTATAGTTTTTAAAGCTACTTAAACTTGTAGAATGGTGCATAGGTTAAAAATGACATAAAAATAATTAATCTACTTGTTTTTTATAACAAATAATTATATTTATGTCAAGAAAAAAATTAGTTAGAATTTGGGGGTGTTATAGTATTGGGTGGTTAAAAATAATGGTTAATTTTGGGTTGTAGGGGGTAAAAATTTTTGGGAAGTTTGGGGATTTTGGGGTTTTTTAAGAATTGCTTTATTATGGCTTTTTTTCCAATACTTTAATCTTTCCATAAATTAATTCATCTTCCTCTTTTTGTTTTTTATATCTCTTTATAAGATAATCAAAAATATTTCCAATAGCAACAAAAAATTCGGTATTCATCTTTCCAAACTCTTCTGCCTTTTCTTTAACATATTTATCTGAAAGAGGTTTCAATTCTTGCTTTTCAAAATGGCAGAAATTACTTTCTTTTGAAACTATTGTAAGTCGTTCTAATTTTCTTAGGGCATCTTCGTGATAAGATCCTCTATGGATTATTTTAAGTCTATCTTTGTAATATTTGTCAGTGAGTTTTCTCAATTTTTGAAGAGATGAAGAAAGACCACTATTTTTTACATGTAAATTATCTTTAATTATACTGTGACTAATTTTATCCGGTGGATTGTAAATATTAAAAACAACGTTAACTAATTGTAACATTCTATCATAAAGGGATTGAGTTCTTATAATATAATTTTCAACACATAATAAAATATGGGAATGTCTTGTAACTCCTCCCTCTTTCATTTTTTTTGAAGAACGGAAGGATGTTAGATAAAGTGGAATATGTGATAATTGTTGACAAATGTATGCCAACTGAGATAATGTGTGGCCAGTATCTAGAAGATAAGCTTCATTTTTATTTACAGTGCGTTTATAAATAGGATAAACTTTTCTAATTGTTCCGGAAACAGTTACATTTTTAAGAATAGGTATAGCATCCTGTAACACCTTTTTAACAAAAGGATGTTTAGTTAAATCCCAGAATGTTTTTATCGTTTTTTTATTCTTTGCCATAATAAATTTACTTCCTTATTTTTTTCTACCAAACAATTAATACATTTTTTCACCGATTTTTATTTATGAATTAAGTTAAAAAGTTCATTAGCTTTTTCTTTGTCTAATTCCTTCAATATTTTGCATTCCTCAAGGGCGTCTTTTTGTTTACCTATAGTCCAATAAACCAAGCTAATATCATAATGAGCATTTGCAAAATTTGGATTTATCTTTATTGCTTTCTTATATTCTTCTATCGCTAACTCACATAAACCTTTTTCAAAATAAATTTCCCCGAGTTTATAATGAGTTTCTGCCAAATTAGGATTTATCTGGATTGCGTCTTTAGCCTTTTTTATTGCCTCATCATCATAATCGTAACGATGTTGTTTAGAACTTGGTCTACCATAATTATTCCATTTTACTCCATCAGGACTTGAACGATGGTGAGGTCTAACATAAATTTCATCTTTACGATAATACCCACTCACAGATACATCTTTTGTAAAACTTCTGTTTGAAAAAGAGGTTTTAACTACCCCATAATAAATTGTTCCATCTTTTGAAAGAAAAAAAATATAACTGTTTATAAACCAATGACCATAGGATTTATAAATATAAATTTCTCCTTCTTCTCCATTATCAATGATACTTTGTGGTTCTCCTAAATTGATAATTAAAACAGATCTCGATTGATCCATATAAGTTTCCATAGCTTTCATCTGTTTTTTATGCCAAGCATCTAAATCAACTTTCGGAGT
The DNA here is from genome assembly GCA_023132075.1 of bacterium. GTDB lineage: Bacteria > CBDUZB01 > JAGLHV01 > JAGLHV01 > JAGLHV01 > JAGLHV01. Next base: position 4,682 of record JAGLYT010000051.1, on the reverse strand, counting down.
GGATTCCCAATTATATTTTGTTTGATTTTGAAGTTCTTGCCTTATTTGTTTTTCCCACGCTCGATCTTGAGCCTTTTCAAACGATTTTATGAATGCGTCTCCAAATGCCTTCTCTCCTGCGTATGGATTATAAATGTCTTCTGGTAAGCGGGTTTCTTCTCCTGTAAGATTATTACAAAAAAGCACGCTAACAAGGAAAAGTAAGCAAATAAATTTCTTCAATTTACCTCCTTTCTGATTTTTTTCTCCTTTATTTTTATTCTTTGGTCTTTTCGGTTGTAGTTAATTGTCTTATGGTAGTTTCCAGGGTGTTTTTTTCTTTTTTAGTTTTTTATAGGTTGTTTCTATGGATTCTAATTCTTTTGATGTCTTGGCTGAATCGTCTTTTAGTTGTTTGACCAGGGCTTCGGTGGTTTCGAATTTGTATTCTTTGCCGGAAATTTTTGTGGTTAGTTTTACCATGGGGAACTCCTTTTGTTGCAAGTTGTAATATGGGATATGGTAACAAAAAGGGAAGGAAAAGTCAATGTGGGGGAGGGATTAGGATATACAAAATCATTCATCTTTTCGCTCATAACATTGATTACAGATACTGTCTATCCATAAATATTTAAATTGTTCGGGTGCTTTTTTCATTATTTTCACTTCTTTATATATTTTGTTAAGGTGTGTCTCCATAGAAAGATAAATATATTTCCAAAGCTCATAAGCCATTTTAGAATTCATATCATTATCTCGATATAGCTCTAATTCTTTATTGGCTTTTTTACGATCACACTCATGTTTAATAAGAAGATGTGCCCAAATAGTTCGAACATTTGCAACCCAAAAATCTTGAGGCCGTAACATCATCGCCATTTCAGAACCAACACTAATCTTTAAATTGTTTAAATTTGCTTTGTATATAGTGTCCGGAATATGGGATACATCTAAACAACACCTCAAATTTTGAGCTAATTTAACTATACTTTCGGAGCGGTTTTGTGTCAAAATTTGTGGACCTAGATTATGTTCGTCTGCACTAAAATTACCCATAGGGTCTGTTATTCCAAGAGCCAACTTAATGTATTCATCGTCTCTTTTTTTCTCTAACAGATCTACTAATTTCTTGTGGATATCTTTTCTTTCTTTATAAGAGTGTAGAACTTTGGTGCTGTCAAATTTGTAGTCCTTCCCAAAAATTTTAGTGGTTAGTTTTACCATGGGGGACTCCTTTTTTGTTGTTAAATTATTTATAAATAAAATTAAAAAGTTTATTAGCTAATTTTTTGTCCAGATCCTTCAATATTTTATATTCTTCAAGTGCATCTCCTCGTCTACCTAAGAATGAATAAATCACCCCAAGCCCATAATGAACATTCGCAAAATCAGGATTAATCCTTATTGCTTCTTTAAATTCCTCTATCGCTTTATCAAATAATCTTTGTTCATAATAAGCCCCACCAAGACCGTAATGTGCATACGCAAAATCAGGCTTTATTCGTATTGCTTCTTTATGCTCCTCTATCGCTTTATTATATAATCCCTTATTTTCATAAACCAGCCCAAGATTATAATGTGCATTCGCAAAATCAGGCTTTATTCGTATTGCTTCTTTATACTCCTTTATCGCTTTATCATACAAACCCTTATTTCTATAAATAAAACCAAGATTACAATGTGCATTCGCAAAATCAGGATTAAGCCTTATTGCTTCTTTACATTCCTCTATTGCTTTATCATATAAACCCTTATTCCTATATGCCACACCAAGATTATAATGAGCATCTGCTAAATTAGGGTTTATCCGGATTACTTCTTTAAATTCCTCTGTCGCCTTAGTATTTAATCCCCTTTTCTCATAAGCCAGCCCAAGATTAAAATGTGCATACTCATAATCAAGGTCTATTTCTATCGCCTCTTTATATTCCTCTATCGCCTTCTTCCACAAACCCCTTTTCCCATATGCCACACCAAGCCCACAATGTGCATACGCAAAATCAGGATTAAGCCTTATTGCTTCTTTATACTCCTCTATTGCTTTATCATATAAACCCTTCTCCTTATATGCCACCCCAAGATTATAATGCGCCAACATATAATCAGAGTCTAATTTTAAGGCTTTTTTACAATATTTAATTATAAGATTTATATCTTCTTCAGTAATTTTTTCTTCTTTCTTGCTCCAATGTTCTGATGCTTTTTCCACCCATTCGTAAGCAGTTAATGATTCTGTTGGTTTTTTTTGTATCTTTTTTTGTTCTGCAACTTTAACTTTTATACCCAATGTTTTAAGTAGATTGAAGGCAATCTTATCCTGCAAACTGAATATATCATTATAACCGCCTGTAGCTTCGGCAGTGTTAATTATATTTCCTGTAGCTACATCTACAAATCGGGCAGTTATTCTCATCTGGTCAGCAGATTTTTGAAATTCACCTATAACCATAATTTCTGCACCTAAAATTTTTCCGGCACTGACTGCTGTTTTTTCATCTACCACTCCGGACATATTAAAGTTTATCTCCTGTAAAGATTTAACTACCTGACTTCTTTCCACTAACCGAATTTTTTTTACATTTCCTAATTTGCTAACCAAGGTGGAAGCAATTCCATCACATAGCCAATCAAATTTTGGGTTTTTGCTGAGATTTTCAAATTTCATTACTGCAATGACTTTCTTTTCTATTATTTTAATTTTTGGCTTTTCTTCCGGTGGAATTTTAAAGGGACTTGTTTTATCTTTTGGTAACTTAAAGAATTCTTCTGTTGAAATTATTTTTTTTTGGGGAGTTGCACAACTGCATAAAAGACTAATGCCCACGAGAACTAATATTGTTTTAGGGAATTTCATTTGATTTTTCCTTTTTAGTTAGCATATTTACTTTAAAATATCATATTTTAAAAAAGTATTCAAGGAGAAAATCGGTTGGTAAGTTTGTCTGTGGGGTGGGGAAAAACCGGAGTGGAGTTGTTTATTGTTTGTAGTTTGTTTGCGGAGTGAGAACGGAGCAAAGTAACTGGTGAACGGATTTCTTGCGTAAGCAAGAAAAAAATGTTTTTGAGTGTTAACGAAAAATCATTTGGTGAACGAACATACATTAAATAAAACGGAACGAAGTGTTGGGGTGGGGTTTATGCGTTTTTTATAAGTTTCAATTCAATTAGCCTCTCTGTGTATCCTTCAAAGTAAAAGGCTTTATCAAAAGATGAACTGTATTTGTGATTTATAGTTTCTTTTGAAGCCTCCAAAAAAGATGATGGTTTCCATCCATGGGATGTAATTAGTAACCAACAAGTACTACATTTCTTTAAGTATTTCGATATAAGTTTCTCTTCCTTAGAATCTAAGGCATTCTGAAGAATTTTTATTAAATTTTCATCCAGCCAACCTACAGGTACGGTTGACCAATGATGATTACAATCCTCTTTTGGTCTATAAAGCATAATTGAGCTAATTTGGGAAGGAAGATCATTTTCAATAGTCAGTAATGTTTTAATTTCAGGTATATTATTTTTAATAATATTTGATAATTTTTCACCAACCGCATTACGATCACTTTTATTTAGTTTGTTGTTATTAAAGAAAATAAAAGCACTAACTCCAGGAACAAAAGCTGAAAGACATTTATTTCTTGCTATATTTATTACTATTTGCCTTTCCTGTTCAATTAATTGTTTACATGTTTGATTAGGGAAACACTTTTTAAAAACCTCTGTTACCTCAACACCAAACACGATATCGTCAATTAAAAAATCAGGTGCGTTTTCTTTGGGGTTAGGGACCCTTATATTACCCTTTGGAAAATCAGGATACTGGTCTTTAAATTTTTCTAAATAAATTTTTTCTTCTTTTTTATTCATTTTTTTATATATAACTAGTTATTCTGTAATAAGTTGTCCTTTGTTATTTGTTAATGACTCTTTTCCTGTTGTTCCTTTAACGTATAATGCTATCCAATATTTTTTATAGTTTTTATCAAAATTTTCTGCAACAAACGTAACATCGGGAGTATTATCTAAATTATTAAAAAAGAAAACAGAAGTTGTCCCACCAGCCGAATACATCTGTTTTCTTCCATATTGTTTCATTGCTTCCCCATTATTAGATGGGGTATAAACAGAAAAAACTCTCTTATTGCTACCATTAGGCAGTTTCTTTTTATAATATCCGACTTGTTTAAAGTATACTTTTTCCACTACTTCTTTTTCTTTCTTTTGGATAATTTTTGATTGTTCTTTTGCTTCTATAATTTTCTTTTCACACCTTGCTATTGATTCTTGAGCTTTATTATATTTCTCATCATTTGGAGACACTTTTTTAAATTTTTCAATTGCTTTACTGTATTCCCCTTTGGCTTCTAATAGAAAGGCATTTCTAAGGGTTGATTTTTTTGTAATGTCTTTCCCTTCTTTTTTTGCACAACCAAAATTTAATAACTGCAAAATCAATAATAAAAATATTATTCGTTTCATTTCTTTCCTCCTAACAATTAGTAAACAAATTTTAAATTTTCTTTAATGCCCTGCTTTCTTTTCTTCCTTTGGTTTTGGCAGAGTACTTAATTGTCTTATGGTGGCTTCCAGGGTGTTCTTTTTCTTTTTTAGATTTTTGTAGGTTGTTTCGATGGATTCTAATTCTTTTGATGTTTTTGCTGAATCGTCTTTTAGTTGTTTAACCAGGGCTTCGGTGGTTTCAAATT
>JAGLYT010000050.1 GCA_023132075.1 bacterium | reverse complement strand
AAACATATTTCACCTTCATTTTTTTTGTTTTGAATTTGGAGTTTTGCCTGTCCGCCAATTCGTGAGGCGGGAATTTTGTTTTTATTTTTAGTTTTATCTTTGTCTTTCGTTTTGAATTTAGTATTTTGGATTTTGAATTTGTTTAGGATTTCGTATTTCGGATTTAGTATTTGTTTTTTGTCTTTGTCTATGGACTATGGACTGTCTTGTTTTCGTGTTTTGGATTTGCTTTCCTGCCGGTCTGTAAGGCGGAGTTTAAATTGGTAAAAATTAATTTTAGTTTGGGGGAATGATGGAGAAAAAGAAGGTTTTTGTTTGGAAAACGGTTAGTCTTATTTTATTTTCCTGCTTAATTATTTTTTATGTTTCCGGAATTACTTTGTTTAAAAGGTATTTGCGGGAATTACCTCCTTTTAGAATGTTGGAGCGATATCAACCGAGTTTAACTACTAAAATTTATGATATAGAGGGTAGATTAATTCGTGAATTATTTACCGAAAGAAGAACTACGGTAACTCTTTCCGCAATACCGGTGGATTTGCAAAATGCCATTATTGCCATTGAGGACACTCATTTTTTTAAACACTGGGGGGTATATTTGCCTCGTATCATAAGTGCGATGTTTTTCAATATAAAAGCCGGCCATATAGTGCAGGGGGGCAGTACTATTACTCAGCAGTTAGCTAAAGTTTGTTTCCTGACTCGGGAACGGACTATGCAGAGAAAAATAAAGGAACTTATGTTTGCCTTACTATTGGAGCATAAATATACCAAGGAAGAAATATTAGAGATGTATTTAAATCAGATTTATTTTGGATACGGTGCTTATGGAGTGGAATCAGCGGCACGAATTTATTTCGGCAAACATATCAGGGATTTAAATTTACCCGAATGTGCCTTATTAGCAGGGCTTCCCCGGGCACCTAACAGATATTCCCCTTTTAGATCACTGGAGCTGGCAGAAAGGCGTAGAGCTATAGTTTTGTATCGCATGGAAAAATTAGGTTTTATTACAATGGAGGAAAAAATAAAGGCTAATGAATATCCGATAAATACCGAAAAAATTTTATCATCAGGAAAATATGCCTCTTATTTTATTGAGTACATTCGTCAGCAATTGGAGCCTAAATACGGTTATAATGTTTTATATAAAGGGGGGTTAAGTGTTTTTACTACCCTGGATTTAGAAATGCAAAAAAAAGCGGAAGAAGTAGTAGATAAAGCTCTTTCCGCTTTTGATGAGAAAAAAAAGAAACAAATTGAGCAAGAAAATAAGGAAGAAGATAAATTAGCGGAAGAGGCAGAAGAGACGGAAGAGATTCCTCCTGTTCAGGGGGCTCTTTTAGCTATCCATCCTCAAACAGGACAGATTAGAGCAATGGTAGGCGGAAGGGATTTTTATAAAAGTCAATTTAATCGTGCTGTTCAGGCCAAACGACAGCCTGGTTCAGCATTTAAACCAATTATTTATGCAACAGCAATTGATAAAGAGTACACTGCCTCAAGTATTATAGAAGACTTGCCTTTGACTTTTCAAAACGATGGGGAAAAATGGGTTTTATTAGGTAATACGACTGATTTTGCCACATTACATATTGATACTACCACTATTCCTGCGGAAGATTCCCCTGATATGAAAGGTAGAATCTGGCAGCCGGGAAACTGGGATAGTAAATGTTTTGGCCCGATTACTTTGCGTAGAGCACTGTCTCATTCCAGAAACACTTGTGCTATTAGGCTTATTCATGATTTAACCCCCGGAACAGTAATTGAATATGCTCGCAAAATGGGTGTAGACAAAAGTTTTCTGGGAAATAATCTGTCACTTGCTCTGGGGACCTCTGTAATTACAATGATGGAACTAACCCGAGTTTTAAGCACTATTGCCAATGGCGGGATAAAAACAAAACCCTATGCGGTTATACAGGTGAAAAACAGGCAGGGAACTGTTTTAGAAAGTAATATTCCGCAGGAAACAGAGGTGCTTTCCGCTCAAACGGCTTATTTGGCAATTAATCTTTTAAAAGGGGTAATTAAAAGCGGGACAGGATGGAGAGCAAGAAGATTGGGCCGTCCGGCAGCAGGGAAAACAGGTACTACTCAGGATTTAAATGACTTGTGGTTTGTAGGATTTACACCTCAATTAGTTGCTGCTGTGTGGGTGGGCTATGATGATCATCGTTCATTAGGCAAAAAAATAACCAGTTCGGGAATAGTTGTGCCTATCTGGACTGATTTTATGCTCGAAGCTTTAAAAGATAAGCCCGTTTTGAAGTTTTCGATACCGGAAGGACTTGTTTTTGAAAAAGTTAATAAAGAAAATGGCCTTTTAACCTTGAAAGATGATAAAAATGCTATTTATGAAGTATTTTTAAAGGGGACAGAACCTACAACTTATGATTTTACTCTTAATATTCCATCCCTGTATCCGAAGGAATTGTCTTCAGGAGACGATTCTATAATGATAGAGGAGTAATTTTAAAGGCAGTTTAAAGACCGTTTAATTGGTTACATTGGTTTAAATTAGTTTTATTGGTTAAAAGATAAAAGAAAAAGACAGTTTTCCCCCTTTGAAAAAGGGGGATTTAGGAGGATTTTGATAAAAAAGAGTTGAAAAATTTGCTATATCGTCCAAAACATATTTTATCTTCATTTTTTTGTTTTTTGAATTGTTTCCCTTTGAGTTTCAATCTCTGGACTTTTAGTACATAGTGGTTGAATTTGAAAGAATAGCCATAAATAGTTACGCAATAATCGAAAGACAGTTTAAAAAATGGCCAAACATGGTTTGCGATAATTATTAGAATAAGTCTTGACAAAAAAATGAATGTGTGTTATCCTTAGAATGGTATAGGTGTCAGTAAACAGTCGAGGTTGTTATTGTTGGGGAAAACAAAAACGAAAAGGTAAACCATCTGAAAAGGTGGGGCACAAAGCCACGGGGCTGGAGTTAAAGTAATAGTTAGCCGGGCTACCGAAAGGAATGATTTCTGAAAGGTAGAGCGGTTTTTTTTGTTTATTTATAATTGTCGTTGGATTTTGTTTTGCAAATGCCTTAAAGAGTGATATAACGGGAGGAAAAAGATGGAAGAGGGGAGAAAATATTTAAAAAAAGGGCAGGTATTGGTTTTTTTCCTTGTTTTTCTTGCTTTGTGCGGGTTAGTGATGGTTACAGTTGGAATTGATATTTTTAGAATTTCTCAGACTAAGATTATGCTTCAGACTGCAGTGGATGGAAGGGCTTTGCATTTAATTAGTCTTTATGCTAAACAAATGAATTTTCTTGCGGATATGAATCGGCAGATGATTGAGCCGGCAGAAGACACTTATTCTAATCGCTGTTCTGTTGATGATTTTGATAAGCTGTTTGGGAACATCTATTCAGGAGGGAAATGGGAAACGGCTAATACATTCAGGCCATATGATACACCGGATGATGGTCGATGGACCTATAATTATATAACCCATACTGAGGGATATACCGGGGCGGCGGCCACGGAACATACTTGTAGTTATCAGGCATTTAAGTATTTAAATCCCAAATACGAATCAATTTCGACTCCTGCTATTTGGGACAAACCACCGGAAATTAACAAATTTGATCCGGATCAGTTTGCTGTATCTGACGAGGCTTTTCCTTCAGAGGCGAGAATGGAAGAATATAGAGATACCTTTATTAAGCCCCGGGTTGACCTCCAGGATAAAGTGATATCGAAAGTCAGGAGATTAATTCGCCATCTTGACTCCGAAAAATTAGAATTTGGTGATAAGGGTAAGTCAAAGGTTAATCCTACGGTAACCTTTGATGCGGACTTTCAGAAATATCAGACTGCTTATTGGACGACTCACAGGAAAAGAGTAAATCTTCCCTATATAGCATGGGAATATAATACGGCTTCCTGGACCCATACTTACACATCAGGTAGTATAACCGGCTGTACTTGTACAGTAAATAAATATTGGTGGGAAGTATATAAGACAGAAGCATATAATAAAAATCCCAAAGAGACAATCGACGGTTGGTTGTATTTTGATGATACTGAGCAAAAAGGTGGATTGAAGGTAGAGGGGGAGAGAGATGTAACTGGGCTTAATTTTGGAACGACTGGAAGGGAAAAAGATCTTCCGGCGGAAGCTTCTGTAGAATTGGATTCAACCACAGGTGAACTTTGGCCGGATCCGGATTCTTCTTATAAAATAAAATTCAAATGAGGTAAAAAAAAGGGGTTGATTTTATGAACGGGAATAAAGGGCAGGCGGTCGTAGAATTATCTGTTTTAATGGTTCTAATGGTAATAATGCTTAAGGCATCTATGGAAGTAGTTAGATATTTAGAAACATTACAGAAAAATCAAGCAGCAGCTTATTACGCGGCGCAATGTTGGTCAGTAGAAAAGCCGCGAGCGATTAAAAACGCTGATGACTTGTGGACCGCTTCAACAAGCGTGCGGACCAGCATAGAAGATAGATTGAAAGCTTTTTTGGCAGATGACGATACTACAGAGGCAGAGGCAGAGTTCTCTGTAAACTTTGGAATTGCAAAAAATTACTCACGGGTGGAAGTAAGCAGTAAGGTAAATATAGATTTTCCCTGGTTGGAAAATGCAGGGAAATGGTTGAGGCCGGTTAAAGCAAAGGTCGATGGTGAGTTTTGGCCGATGTTTACCTGTTATGAAATAGCCAAACTTGAGGAATAATAACATCGGGTGACGGGTTTATTTTCTCCTTGACTAATGGAAAGAAATATGTTACATTTATAATAGAGTGGAAAAGGATTTGTTTCTTTGAAACGATTATCCGAAAAGGCAAACTTCGAGAAATCGAAGGGCGCAAAGCCACGGGTCTTTTTTAGAGAGATAGCCGAGCGTATCGATAACTGAGGCATTTGGTGATTATGCAAATGGTTAAATTTAAAAAAGGCAGCCGAGCTACCGAGGTATGTATAGGAACAAGTATACATAAAGGTAACTCGGTTTTTTTTTAATAAATAAAGTAAAAAGTTTAATGGAAAAAAAGGAGAAAAAAAATGAATAATATTAAAGGCCATATTGTTACTAAAATATTCTCTTGCGTTTTATTGCTGATTTTTTTCGTTGTTTTCTGTGATATTAAAGAGTATGCCTATGCGGATGATGTTTCCTTTGTAGGGTATACAGGAGATTTGAGCGATTCTTATTATCCATTGGATGATCCCACGTATACGGATAATGTAAATATCTATTTAGACAAGATAATACCGAATGTTGATGTTCATGCCGGGGGGGTGGCGTTAGATTCGGCATTTTACAAGAGTCATGATATAGAACTGAGAGATACTACCATAGCTGATAATGTTGGGTTTGGATTAGATATTGAGAATATAGCCGGAGAGGCTGGAAGTTGGTTGGATCATATTTTGTGGGGGTTAGAAGATTTTGCCAATTGGGCATGGGATGGAATTAAGGTTGTTGGGAGTTTTGTTATTGACAATATAATCGTTCCCATAGTTGATCTTGTAGTGGCTGTAAGTGTCTGGGCCTGGGATGGTGTTTTTCATTTAGGGTTTCTTTTTACCGTAGCCTTGGCAGAGTTCAGAATGAATGTTGTTGAAGGTATCTTAACTTTAATCGGACATGTCGCAAACTCTTTAGGGGTGGGAGCAGCATGGAGTGCTATTGCCGCCCCTTTTTGGCAATTCTACGTAGAATTAGTGATGTTGGGTAAAGATTCTATGTTAGACTTTGGTAGTTTTATTAAAGGGGGAACGGAGAACACTTTAACCTGGGGAGGGGAAAACATAAAAGCGATAGCTATGTTTATTGTAGGTATACTAGCAATGATAGCAATGGTGTTGGTGACAATAGCAGCTATTATTTTGGTAGTTGCAGGAACGCTAACCAGTGTGTTTGGTATCGGTGTAGCTGTATTAGCGGCAGGATTAGCTTTGTTAGCCGCAGCCGGGGCGCTATTTGGTTTTGCTATGATGAATTTTAAAGGTACAATTGCAGAGGGTACGTGGGTAGAGGATTGGCAGGCCGATGCACGGGTATTAGCTCCCAAGATGTTGCACATTGCCTTAATAGTAATAGGTATCGGTTTAATCATAATTGCCATAGCAGCTATTGTGATGGTAGCGGCATCAGCTATTTTTGGAACGACAGCAGGTTTGGCTGGGTTTTTTGGTTTAGGAGGATTAACGACAGTAGCTGCTGCTATTGGCGCGATGAGTTTTAGTGTCATCCAGATAATATCCCTGGTTGTAGCTGCTGTTGCACTTGTTTTTGTGGGTGGCGCAGCTGTGGTTTATGGAGCCGGAGAGCTTGGTTGGTTGCATGGGGTAGTTATTTTCGGTATTAATTTAGGCCATACTTATAAGCATATTGCCCTTAATCTTCTGCTTGGTGGGATAATACTTTTCTCGGCAGCTTTAATGATTGTTGCTGCTCCCTTAGTCTGGTCTTCGTTTGTAGGTCTGTTTGGTGCGATAAAAATAGCTGGTGTGACTGCTATAGCAGGTATTAAAGGCCTTACCATAGGTGGTATCATCAGTAGTCTTGGTAGTCTTTCTTTTTCCTGGGCGTCCCTGGGTGTTGTTCTTTCTGCTGTTAAAGCCTGGTCTGGATTTGTTATTTTGAAAGGTTTAGTTATTTCTTTTGTGGGTTTTGTTGGTTCGATAGCTGCTGCTGCTGGAGGAGGGATGATTTTTACCGGGGCAATAACGGTGTTTGCTTATGAGAATCCCAGTCATCTTTTATCAACTCTTTGGTGGGGGACGGAATTAAAAGATCTTTATGGCTCAGGAATTGAGACAGGAACAGGGGGGTTGCTTGGGGTTTTGACCTGGGTAATGGAAGGGATTATAGGAGTAATGGATGACCATGGACATCTTGATGGGGGTATTTGCGGCCTTTTATTTGGAATACAAGAATGGTTGTGGAGTGGTTTTGGATTTGGAGAAATATGGGGAGTAGGAATATTAGCGAAAGCAATCGGCTATTTGGTTTCAATTCCTTTCATTTTAACAGAAGTGCTTATTGGAGTAGTCGGCGTGGGGTTACAGATTTTTATGGTCGGGAATCATATGGCTCTGGTGGGAATAGGTGCGGCACCTACTGGTTCTGATGTTTATGGAAGGCCTATTTTCGGAGATTGGGGAGATGTTCCTACGACTATGATTCAGGGATTACTGCAATTTACTATTGAGACTGTTACTATTATGCTTAATCCCTTTAGTGATGGATTTCGGCCTGGTTTGGGATTGGCTAATTTAGCCATTATAGTGTGTGGAGGAGCTAAAGGTGCAGGTGTAATCGGCAAAATAACCGGGACATTTTTTAAAGTTAATTACTTTACAGCTTTTACAGCAACTTTAGGTGGTATTTACGGGATAGCAGGTAGAATAGGTCGTTATGGCGTGAAAATTGGTAATATAGCTGTGAGAGGAGTAACAATAGTTTTTTCCGGAATTAAAAGTGTTTTTATTTCAATTATTAATTTCAATAAAAAATTATTTTCAGCCAAAGATATTAAAGCAAATATCCCGGGGATAATAAAGTCTCCTACGGTAATTAAATTAGCCTTAGTTTCTTCGGTATTGATTTTAGTTTATCCGATACTGGATGAGCTTTTTGGGGGAGTTTTTGCTGATACTGTGCTGATGGGGATGCCTTTAATGATGCTTGTTCATAAAGGGGGAGAAGTATTTAAAGTAAAAGTGGACTCATGGAAAATACAATTGGTAGATTTAAAATTAAAAGATATTAAAGATGTCCGTATTTTAGAAAATTTTTTGAATATCCTTGATCTTAAGAACGCAGATAAAAACGTAATAGTGGTTGATGTTTTAGGAAATGAAAGAATAATTTTAAATACACCGGAGTTAAGAATTTATGTGGCAAAGATGTTATCCGACACATTGAAACTTTCGGATTTTTATCTATTTGCAAAGTTTAAATTTGGGGAAATAGGTATTTTTAGAGAGCTTGATTTAAGCGGTTTAACTTTAAGAAAACTGGATTTGGCCAAAGCATTTGAAATAAAATTAGCCGACCTCAATATGTGGCAAATAAAAAAATTATCTATAGGAGACGTAATAAAAATAGATGGAGTAGAAATAAGCGGGAAATTCTTATTGGATATGAAGGTTAATTTTAGAAATGTGGCACTTCTTAATTTGGTGAAAGATATGACTTTTTCCAGGGAAAGTTTTATAAATACATTTAACTTTCTGGAAGGGATAGAAATAAACGGGAAAATTGTTAAAATAGACGGGGTTTCTTTTGCAAATTTAAAGTTAAATATAACAATGAAAGAAATAGTTGCTCTGAAATTGTCCCAATTAGGTTTGAAAGATTTGAAAACTCTTTTTATAGATGGAAAAGAGATTAACGGGATTAGTGTGGATTTTCTGACTAAAGAATTAGGGGTGAAAATAAGTCTGAGGGAAGTAATTGCGACTAAATTGGCACAGTTTGATATAAGGGAATTAGAGATGCTTTTTGAGCAGAAAGAGACTGTAAATGGAATTAGTTTAGAAATGTTAAAGGAGTATTTAAAAGTAGATATAACCTTTAAAGAGGTAATGGACGTTAGATTTGCTAAGTTAACTGAATTTGAGTTTAAGTCATTTCTTGTCGACGGGAAAGAAGTAAGGGGTATTACTCTGGAAATATTAGCAAAAAAAATAGGAGTAGATGTTCAAGTTTTAAAAACGGACTTTTTTGTGAAGTATATAAAAGAAAATATAATCAGAGGGGAAGTAGATATAAGCGTTAAGCTGATGTCTTTTATTAACGGAGAGTTCACTATTAAATTTGGCGGGAAGGAAATAACTATAAATGGTTTAATCCAAGAATTCAAGATAGACTTGGGGAATCTTAAATTTGAATTATTTAAGGAAA
>JAGLYT010000005.1 GCA_023132075.1 bacterium | reverse complement strand
TTACAACCTATTGTTCCTAAAGAAAGAATTTTTTTCCCGGGATAAAAATGGTAAAGATGTCTTTTTTCAATAGGTTCCATATAAGAGCAAGCAAATTCATCATAAATAAAAGAATATAATTTACCCTTCTCATTTTTTCTAACCCGGCATAACCCTTCTTTCCCGTCAGCAATAACACACTTATGGGGACATAAAAGACATTGAACAGCATTTTCCACTTCCGTACTTTGCTTATAATACAAAGCTTCTTTCATATTTTTTCCTCCTGGCAGTACCCCTTGTCACAAATAGCTATAAATCCCCCTACCCCCCTTTTCCAAAGGGGAAAATTCGTTTGCGTCATACTGTATTCACCTATTTTCGGTAAATAATAAATTAGGACAAAAATTGCATTGACGATGAAGAATTATTTAAAACGATACTTTTTGTAGGACATTTTTCCACACATTTACCACAATTATTACATTTATCGTACTCAATCACGGCTAAATTATCTTTCAACTGTATTGCCCCTGTGGGACAAACTTTAACACAAAGGCCACATCCTATGCATCCTTTTTCACACATTTCCCGTACTTTTTTCCCTTTCTCCTTTGACCTGCATAAAACATAAACACGGTGCCTTTTGGGAATAAGGGTAATAAGCTCCCTGGGACAAGCCGGAATACAAATACCACATCCCTTACATTTCTCTTCATCAATAACGGGAATCCCTTCATCCATTCTAATTGCTCCGAACGGACATACTTCCATACAAGTTCCAAAACCCAGACAGGCCCAAATACATTCTTTATTTCCTTCCGCTATTAAGTTTGCCGCACTACAATCAGCTATTCCCTCGTAAACAAATCTATCTTTACTAATACCGTCCTTACCCTGACAAAAAACAACTGCCACGCTATCTTCTTTTATTTTTGCTTCTTTTCCTAAAATATCACTAATTTGACGGACTACTTTCTCCCCGCCCAAAGCACATTTTCCTATATCCGCATTTTCTTTTAGGCACTCCACCGCATAACCGGCACAACCGGCAAAACCACAAGCACCACAATTTGAACCGGGTAAAACCTGTAGAATGTTTTCTTCCAGAGGATCTATTTTTACTGCTAATTTCTTTCCTATGAAAGCCAAGCCCAAACCGAAAAACAAGCCAATTCCACCTAAAATCAAAACAGAATTTAATACCATTTTATTCCCTATCTATTTCTCTTTATATTTGACAAATTCCAAGACCAGATTACAATCCAAACAACCCTTTAAACCCAAGAAAGGAAAGAGACATTAAACTTGCGATAAAAAAAGCTATAGGATATCCTTTCAACGCCTCAGGGACAGGAGCAAGCGCAACCCTTTCCCGAATAGAAGCAAAAAGAACAATAGCTATAGTATAACCTGTTGCCACTCCCCATGCATATATTATAGTCTGAATTAAACTGTGATTATAATCAATATTAAAAAAAGCAACCGCTAAAATAGCACAATTAGTAGTAACCAGAGGTAAATATACCCCTAACGCTTTATAAAGGTTTGGAAAAAATTTTTTCATAAATATTTCTTCCAGCTGAACCAGAGAAGCAATAACAAGAATAAAAGTTGCTGTTCTTAAAAATTCTAATTGAAGAGGTAGTAAAACCCAATGGTAAAGCATCCAGCTTACAATAGAAGCTGTAGTCATTACAAAAAATACCGCCATACTCATTCCCAGCGAAGACTTTACCCTGCCCGAAACCCCAAAGAAAGGACAAAGTCCGAGAAAACGAATGAGTAAAATATTATTTATCAGCAACGCCGACACAAATATGCCTATTAAATTTATTTCTTCCATTTTTGTATCTTCCTTTAATACGGACAGGGTTATCTATGTTTCTGCCTGTACCAATTTAAAATTCCCATTAAGAAACCAATAGTAATAAACCCGCCTGGCGGTAAAATCATTATTAATGCAGGATAGGAAACAAAATTACCAAATCCAAAAATACTTCCGTTGCCTATCAATTCTCTAATCATCCCTATTATCGTAATTACGACAGTAAAACCCAACCCCATTCCTATCCCATCCAATACGGAATAAAAAATATTATTTCTATAAGCAAAAACTTCTGCTCTCCCTAAAATAATGCAATTAACTACAATAAGCGGAACAAAAACTCCCAGGTTTTTATGTAAAGAAGGATAATATGCTGCCATCAAATAATCAGTCACGGTAACAAAAGTAGAAATAATGATAATAAAAACAGGAATGCGTACCCCATCAGGAATAAACTTTCTTAACAGAGAAACCACTATATTAGAACCCACCAAAACAAACATGGCCGCTATCCCCATCCCTAAACCATTAATTGCTGTCGAAGAAACAGCTAACAAGGGACATAAACCCAGCATTAAAATTAAAACCGGATTCTCCTTTACGATACCTTTAGTAAACTCATTCCACCTGATCACTTTATTTATCCTTTAAATAATAATTTTCATTTACCCAGTTTAAACATTTTTTCGTTCCCATAGTTACTGCCCGGGAAGAAATAGTTGCTCCGGTAATAGCATCGATTTTCCCTGAAGGACTTTCTTTTTTTAACACTAAATCACAATCTTTGTTTCCATAAAACTGTTTTAGAAAATTTTCCCGGGTAATTTTCGCCCCTAAACCGGGGGTTTCAGTGTGCTGAAGAACTTTTAATCCGCTTATTTCCCTTTCGTTATTCACTCCGACAATCATATCAATTTTACCGCTATATCCTTTAACAGAAACATTCATTACTATTCCTTCCTGCTGATCGCCGTCATTATATCCTATACTAAACTCTCTTTCCTTTATTTTATTTGTCTCAAAAGTTACTGCCCGGGGAAGAACTTCTTTTTGGGCAATTTTAATACTTTTCTCCCTCTCCAGATCAATTAACGGTTTAGTCTTCTGATAAACAAAAGATAAAATAGCCGCCGAAATACTACAGATAAAAGTCAAACTCATTCCTACTTGTAATACTTTCTTCATTTTTACCTTTCTTTAACTGAAATCAGTCCGAATTTTTTAGGTTTAGTATATCTGTCTATCAAAGGAACAAACATATTCATAATCAATATAGCATAACAAACCCCTTCCGGAGTTCCCCCTTTAAAACGAATGAGCACAGTTAACAATCCACAACCCAATCCAAAAACAACCTTCCCTTTTTTGGTAAGGGGAGAAGTAACCATATCCGTAGCCATAAAAAATGCTCCTAAAATTATTCCCCCGCTCATAATATTAAACAATACATTTCCACCCAGGACTGCAGATAAAACAGCTACCGTCCCAATAAAAGATAAGGGGGTATATAATTTAATATGTTTTTTATACAAAAGATATCCTGCCCCTATTAACAAGGCTAAAACCGATGTCTCCCCTAAACATCCCACCCTGTTACCTAAAAACAAATTCAAATAAGAAGGTAAGGGCTCATTTAATCCCATTTTAATTATATTCAAAGGAGATGCGCTGGTAACCCCGTCAAAAGGAGTAACCCATGTAGTCATTTGTATCGGCCAGGAAACCAGTAATACCGCCCTTCCTACCAGTGCCGGATTAAAAAGGTTATGTCCCAATCCACCAAAAACCTGTTTGCCGAGTAAAATAGAAACCACAGCGCCAATAGCAATCATCCACAAGGGAGCGTTGGGAGGCAATACAAAAGCCAAAAGAATACCTGTAACCACTGCACTTAAATCATTTATAGTGATTTCTTTTTTAAAAAGTTTTTGAGAAAAAAACTCCGTACCGACACAAAAAACGACACTTATCAAGACCAACATTAAAGCGTACCAGCCGAATAAATATATCGATACTATTAAAGCCGGAAATAAAGCTATAATCACATCCAGCATTATAGAAAAAATACTTTCTTTTCCTTTTATATGGGGCGAAACAGAAACAACTAACCGGTCTTTCACAAAAAAACTCCCTGTTATAAATTACCAACTTCAAAAATCAACTACCCCTCAGCAAGCTACAGGATTAATTATCTTTTACAATTTTTTAACACTTTAATTTGTCTTTTGCCCATTTTACATATTGAACAATAGGCCTCTTTGCCGGACAAACATAGGTACAAGCACCGCATTCCATACAATCTAAGAGATTATATTCTTTTGCTTTTTCCCAATCCTGATTCTGGGCATAAAGAGCAATCATACAGGGAAGCAAACCCATAGGACAAGCATCTATACATTTAGAACAACGAATGCAATCCCGTATATTCTCTTTCTCTGCTTCCTGCTGACCGAAAACCAAAATTCCCGAAGTTCCTTTTACGACAGGAACTTCCAAATTATACTGAGTAATGCCCATCATCGGACCACCCATAATCACTTTCCCCGGAACGAAACTAAACCCTCCACATTCTTCAATTAAAAAAGAAATAGAACTGCCTATTCTTACTCTTAAGTTTTTAGGGGAAAAAACTCCCCAACCGGTTACCGTCACCACTCGGGAAACCAGGGGAAAACCCCGAATTACTGCTTCTCTTATGGCAAAAGAAGTTCCCACATTATCCACTAAGACCCCAACATCCATAGGTAATCCCCCGGAAGGAACCTCTCTGTTTAATAAAGCTTTAATTAACTGTTTTTCACCGCCTTGCGGATATTTTTCTTTTAAGATTTTTAAACTTATATTGGGTTGTTTGGCAATTTCTTTTTTCATTAAATCTATGGCCCGCGGCTTATTGTCTTCAATCCCCACAATTCCCCAGGAAGCCTTTACTGTCTGCATTATTATTTTTAAACCCTCAATGATCTCCAGCGGATGTTTAATCATCAACTGTTCATCGCCGGAAAGATAAGGTTCACATTCTACCCCATTTAAAATAACGGTATCTACCTCTTTAGGGGGAGATAACTTTATATGGGTGGGAAAAGCCGCTCCTCCCAAACCTGCAATACCTGCTTCTTTAATAATGTTACAAATTTCTTTTGAGGACAAACGAAAATAATCCTCATGTCTTTTTCCCTTTTCTATCCATTCATCCCGCCCATCCGATTTAATAATTACCGACAAAGCTTTCTTTCCTGAAACAGGATGTAATTGCGGGCAAATATCAACCACCTCTCCTGAAATACTGGAATGAACAGGAACGGAAACATTCCCCTGTGCTTCTCCTATTTTTTGACCGACTTTTACCTTTTCCCCCTTAGAAACTATTGATTGTGCAGGACAACCAATATGCTGAGATAAAGGGATAACTACCTGCTGAGGAATACTTGTTTCTTTTATTTCTTCCCCAATAGTCAATTTTTTACAAGCCGGAAGGTGAACTCCTGCTTTAAAAGTAAATTTTTCCATAATAAACCCTGTATTTTAAAATTCCCCGGATTAAATTAAATATTAATTTGACTCATATTTCCTACACAAACCATCTAACAAAACTACCTTAACAACGGAATGAATTATACATAAAAAAGATAAAACCGTCAATAAAAAACAATTAATAAATTACAAAAACGATTTTATGAGTTGAGGGCTGGAAACTATTCTGATTTTTTAAACTTTTTTTAAGAGATGGGTTAATATAAAGATAAGATTTGTAGATAAAAAAATCCGGAATTTCTTATTTCTTCCTTCTGTCCACAATAAAAGCACTCTTGATTTCCTTCTTAACGAATTTCTTTAATTCCGTAGCAACAGCACTTACTTCGGCCGGATGGGTTATTTTTTTGTTTTTATTGGTTACCACCGCAATAGCTATGGAAACAAAAGGAAATTGCCTTTTTTCACCTCTTCTATCCTGAATTATAATGTACCCTTTTTTTCTGTCTTCTTCATTATATAAATCAGGAACCATTGAATCAAAAACTTTAATGATTTGTTTACAGGTAATTTCTACTTTATCGGGAGAGGTAATAGCAATAAAATCATCTCCACCAATATGTCCCAGAAAATCTTCTGAATTACCTAAATCTCTGAATGTCTCTACAATTACCTTTTCTGTGAATTTAATCATTCCATCTCCCCGAACAAAACCATAATAATCATTAAAGGATTTAAATTTATTTAAATCCATATAAATTACCGCAAAAGAATTTTGTGAATTAATTCTTGCTTCGATGTTTTTAATAATAGCATTATTCCCGGGCAAATGGGTCAAAGGGTTAGAATCCATATTTTCCATAGTACGCCGTAATACCATCTCTATACGGGCTAAAAGTAATGCAGTCCGGAAGGGCTTTACCAAATAATCATCCGCTCCCTTACTTAACCCCATTAATTCATCCCTTTCTTCTCCCTGAGCTGTCAACATAATAATGGGGAGATTTCTTACTAATAAATCATCTCTTATTTTCTGACAAACCTCGTATCCTCCCATTTCAGGCATCCTTACATCTAAAAGAATTAAATCAGGAACTTCACTATAAATCTTTTCCAATGCCTCTTTACCATTAGTGGCCATAACTACCGTATAGTCTGCCAACTCTAAAGAATCTTTAATCATTTCCCGAATATTGGGTTCATCGTCAACAACCAATATTTTATTTTTCATTATTTATTCCTTTCTCTACTCTTTCTTTATTAAATAATTTCAATTTAATCAACTGCTCAGCAGTAAACTGCTGAGCATTAGTTTGTTTTTTGTTTCTTAATTACTTAAAAAATGATTTTATAACATTTTTTTCTATTTTGCAAGTTAGTTTATTTATTTTATTTTTTGAGTAATGTAAAATGAAATATGCTTCCCCGGTTTAATTGGCTCTCTACCCATATCTTACCACCGTGAGCTTCAACAATACCTTTTACAATAGCTAAACCCAATCCCGTCCCCTTGGGTTGACCAGACCCTCCGGAAGCCTTACGGACTTGACGGAATTTATCAAATACATAATTTACTGCATCCGGGGGAATTCCCGCTCCTGTATCCTGAACACTAATTTGCAGGCTGTCACCTTTATCCTTGGCAAAAATAGTTATTCTTCCTCCCGAAAGAGTAAATTTAAAAGCATTACTGACCAAATTAGTAATCACCTGTTTTATCTTATCAGAATCAGCTAAAATTGGTTTTATATCAGGAGATATATCCATAGTCGTTTTAATCTGTTTTTCCTCAGTTAAAGGAGTGAATAAAATAAATATTTCCTCAACTATTTGAGCAATATTTACCTGTTCTTTAACTACCTCCAATTGAGCTGCCTCTATTTTAGCCAGGTCTAATACATCATTGATAAAACGAGTCAATCGAGTTGTATCGCTTTTCATAATGTTTAAGGCCTTAATTCTTCTTTCTTCATTCATTTTTTCCGGAGGGGTATTGATAAAAAGGTCAAGATATCCTTGAATAGCGGTAAGCGGAGACCTCAATTCATGGGAAACACTGGAAACGAAATCCTTCTTCATTCGGTCCAATTCTTTTAATTTTTCTGCCATTCGATTAAACTCCCCGGCCAGTGAACCTAATTCGTTTTTAGTTTTAATAACAATTTTTGTATCTAAATTACCGTCTCCTATGGTTTTTGCTCCCTGAGCCAATTTTCTAATGGGCAAGGTTATCTTTCTGGATAAAAGGAACGCCCCTATAATTCCTACAACTAAAGAGACTAATGCTACCTGCAATATGCGTTCCCGTGTTTTATCTACTATTTCTTTTATCCTCTTGTTAATAACCCGCCGGGAAAAACCTATTTGAGCAATACCGGTTTTCTTTTGACTTACAATCACAGGAATAGATACTATATCCAGAAGTTCACCATTTAATGGATTAGTATATACTTGCCTTAGAAATTTTTTAGTTTTTTTTGCTTTTCTTCCTGCAGAACTTTTTAAAACATTTTTAATTAATTTGTTCTTGGTAGAAGTAAGAATCCTGTCATTATCGTCCAGATAAAAACCGTATACTATAGCCTCATTCGTTTTTTTAATTACATTAATATAATTTAAAAGAAGTATTTCATCATCGGTAATTAATGCTTCCTTACAAAGCTGGGCAAAATTCTCTATCGAACTACTTTCACCCTTTTTAATTTCTTCAATCAAGAACTGTTTCTCAAAGAGAAAAAGAAAGATACTTACACCTAAAATAACTATTATTATAAGCACGCTGGCAAACAACGTAAACTCAGTTTTTATTTTCATCTTATTTTACCTTTACTTTTTCTTGTTTTCTTATATTTATCTCTTGTAAAACAATATTTACTTTTTGCACTCACAATTTAAATTTAATATTTTCTTTGTTTTTTGTCAAGATATTTTAAAATAACTCCAAACCCATAAATTCCCTCATTACAAACTGGCGGGCCCGCCTTAAAGATTGGCGGATAAGCAGGCAAGCAAATTCAAATTTTTTTCAACCCATCACTTATAATTGTCTATTGCCTTTTTCTTTTACTTTGTGCCTCTGTGCCTTTTTTTATTTTGCTGGAGTCCGCCTCAGGCGGATCCGCCAGTCTTCAAAGAGGGTCTTTATATTTTTTATCCTTTAACCAATTCGACAAATTTAAACCAATTAAACTGTCTTTGTTAACTGTCTTTTTTTTATTTTATAATCATCAATTTCCCGCTTTTATGTTCTCTTTCGTTTTTTATATAATATATATATACCCCACTGGCTAAGAGCTTTCCCCCCTTATTCTTTACATCCCAAATAAGTTGTCCGTCTCCATCTTCTTCTTTAAGCGTTACAGTCAACTCTCCGCTAATAGTAAATATCTTTATCGTTGCCTGAGAAGAAAGCCCGGTAAAGGTAATTTCGTTATGCCCTTGATATGCTCTGAACGGAACCGGAAAGGCATAAGCAGAAGTTAAATTAGTATCATTTGCCCCCATCAATACAAAAGTGGAAAAATGTAATACTTTAGCTGTAACTACATTTCTCTCCGTATCCACTATCGACCCGGGGATCCTTACCCATAAATTATTATTTTCGTCTAAATAATGTATAGCCAAAGTCTTTTCCCTTACCAAAGGAAATGTGCCGTCAACAATCCCGTCGTTATCATCATCCGAATAAGGAATAGTTAAGTTTACTGCCGCATTAAAATTTATGTTATATAAATTTCCGTTTATATCATAAGCATTCAATTCACGAAATGTATTATTAATGGGATATCTACAAGTATCTCCCTGCTTTTTTAATTTACTCTCTGCATAAACAATCCCCTCTTGATTAACCGTTGTTAAACTAATCTTAATATATCCATCTTCCGGTAAAGCATCAGGAGCTAATACTATCTGTGTATCTTCATCTTCACCAACTACAGTGTTAGTCACTGTACTCTCCATTATGGTAGTAAATTTCCATACTTTGCTCTGGGATAAAGAATTACCGCTTGCATCCTTTGCACCTGTTGAAATAACTGCCTCATAAGTATAATTTTTATTCAACTCTTTAGCAGGCTTTAAAGTAACTGTAAAATCATCTTCCCAATTAAAACTTACAAGAATCAATTCATTTATAATCTGCCCATCTTTATCCATTACTGCTTTCAAGCTCATTGCTGATTCTACAGATGTTTTATCCATTTCCTTACTAAATTCTATTCTGATAAAACTGTCCGGCAACAAACCAACTGCTCCTTCGTCTGGTTCCATCAATACTACTACCGGCTCTTTAGGGTAAATCCTGACAGTATCATTAGAAGTATCCCCAGGGTCATTTGCATCAACATAGGTCACATTAATCATTTCTGTGCCCAATGCTTCCAATTCATAATTCCCCTTGGCAGCGGTAGAATTGAGAATGACAGGGAGTCCTGTTGTATTTCTGAATATTCCGGTATCATTTCCGGTTTCAACTAAGGTAAGTACTTCCTCATCCCCGGTGCTACTATTAGATACAATTACACTTACCTGTTGTTGTGAACCACCATGGATGTTTTCATCATTGTCATTGACTGTAACGAAAATTTCATCCGTCTCAATACTGTAAAAAGTTCTGTCTACACCACCACTATCGCTAAAGTGAGTCTCACTCGTTCCAATCCATTGAATAGATGAGTTTATATCTAAAAAATTATCGGCAAAGTTCCCCCGGGTATAATTAATAAAAATTAAATCTGCATCGTTGTTTACAATTACATCATAGTCCCCACTGTTATCAAAAACACAGCTATCAAAAGTATAATCTACACCATCTATCGTTAGATGACCACCCCCATCAGCTACATTACTAAACGATGTCCGGTCAAGTTTGATAATCGTAGCACTACTGGCAATATTCAAACCATTTGGAGTCAAATTACTAAAGTTTGCATAATCACAATTTATACTGCCATTCACAGTAAAACCCCAAAAAGTACTATCTCCACTATAAAGCAAAGTTTTTTGAGCTGTTTGGGAACCCCCGATATTTAGTATATTTCCGTTTTCCACAGTGACTTCTGTGCCTATAGATGTAGAATAAAATTCTATCTTTTTTTGCACATCAGCATCCCCACTACCAGGATACAATTCCGTATCATATCGCCAGTTGGTTGTTCCGGCAGGAACACTATAATCTCCCCAGATTTTAACCAACCCTGGTATTTCATCATGTTTTTGAGAAATAATCCAACTTCCCACACTAAAACCAGTAGTATTTATTGCAATCGTACTGGCTAATTGACAATTTTTTAAAGTTAGTGTACTAATATTATAATTCCATAAAGAAATATCGCCCTGGGTGTTTTTTCCAAAAGTGCCAAGATTACAATTTATAAGTTCGTTACCTGTACCAACGCAATTCAATCCAAAAGTATTGCTATGACTCACATGTCCGACCAAGATATTATTATTACTCGAAATTAAGGAAATACCGGTTGAATTATTATAAGTAATATTATTGTTCAATTGATTATTATCACTATTATAAAGCTCAATACCCGCACGACTCCACTGACCATAGCAAGTATTACTATTTAAAATATTATTATTACTGTTTTGAATTGAAATCCCAATCATTTGATTATTACAACAATTATTATTAATCAGATTATTATAACCCCCACCGGAAAGAGAAACACCTGTTCCGTCTTCTATTCCTGCATTGTTGTCAAAACAATCATTACTATCAAAGGTATTGGAAGAACAATTAACCAGCCAGACTCCTTGTATATTATCCCTCACTTTGGTATCAATGATTCCCTTCCCATTAGCCGCATTATTATTGGAACATCCGGACATATAAATCCCATATTTTCCATTATGGTGAATATCACAATTCTCTATAAGTACTCCTTCTCCGGGGACACTCCCATCAACATCCTCAATGTATATACCGTATTTTGGGTTCATCCAACTTCCCATTTCACTTATATCACAATGCTTAAATGTAGTGCGGGAACCATCTTTCAGGTAGATATAGCTATTATAATTTTGGTTGAAAGCGATAATTCTACAATTCCCATACGATTCTCCAATGGCATTAAAAATACCTCCTGACTCAACAATAATGCCATATAATACCGGTGTAGTAATACAATCTATTTTGACAATATCGCCGGTTCCAAGCATTAAATTACCACTAACCGAAATATCTCCCCGGACGGTCCAGGTCACAGAACCCCAACTAATATTTACCACCCCACCACTATTTATAGTCACTGCACCACAGGTAAGATCGGCAGTAATGGTTACCGTATGTCCATTGACAATAGTAGCAGTATCGTTTACTCCGTCAGGATAGCCAGCCTGGTCCCAGATAGCGGAATTGTTCCAATTCCCGCTGCCAACGGAAGTATAATTAACCGCCCATATCCGGGGAACAACCGTCAACATGATCGTTATCATCATTATTAATACCATCATTTTTTTTCTTTCAATACTCTTTCGACTTATTAAAATTTTATTCATTTTTTTTCCCCCTCTCTTTATTTTTTATCTTTATACCCTTTTACCCTTTGTAATGCACTTCGCGTTTTGGAATGTTGGGGAACAAATTCCAAAGCCTTATTCCATAACTCTGCTGCTTTCTCCATTTTCCCTTTATTATATGCCTCTAACCCCTCTTCATAATATTTATTTGCAGCTGCCTCTTTGTTTCGCTTCAATTTTAATTCTGCTTTCTCTAAATTTTCCCTCGCTTTCAAATGCCTTGATGTAAGTTTTAGGGCTTTTTTAAAACTTACTATCGCTTCTTCTAATTTCCCTTCTTTATACAACACAACACCTTTCTCATAATACTTCTTAGTTAATTTCCCTCTTAATTCGGCTCTTACCTTAACCAGGAAATCTTTCGCTTTTTTATGCCTGGAATCTAATTTTAATACTTTCTTTAATTCTTTTATCGCTTCTTTTAATTCCCCACCCTTATGCATTTCCATCGCTTTTGCATAATATCCCTTTATCTCTTTCTTCCGCTCTATTTCTCCTAGCTCTTTTAATTTTTTATTAATGGTATATATGTAATACCTCGCTTTCTCATGTCGCGAATTTAAGAATATTACCTTCTGAAACTCTTCCCTGGCCTGCACATATCTTTTCTTCTTATACAACTTTAATCCTGCTTTATACATTTCCTTTATTTCTTCCTCTTTGTATTCTTCTAACTTCGTCCTTACCTTTATTATCCATTCTTTCGCTTCCTCTTGTTCCGGCACTAAAGCTAATATCGCTTCAAATTCTTCCCTCGCTTTAAGTGTCTTCCCTTCTTCATAATATTTCATTCCTAAATCTAAATGCTCTCTTATCTCTTTATTCATTTTTACCTCTTTGAATTCGTCCTGTATCTTCTTTATATATTTTTTCGCTTTCTTGTTATCTGAATCTAATACCAATATGTTTTTAAATCCCTGGTAGGCATTAATATAATCTTTCTTACGATAATCCCTTACCCCTTGTTTATTATATTCCTTTACCCGAACGTCTATTAAATTCGCCCGGTAATTTTTCCCAAATCTCCAGCTTAAACTTACCCGATGTGTATTTCCTAATATCCCATACGGCTCAAAGGCATAATCAAGCCCTATTTCTCCGTTATTCATTCCCAAACCATAACTTATTCCTTCCTCTACTTCATTGTTACTCCCATATCCCAACCTTAAACTGATTATATCCCACAACCAATATTCTACACCCGTATTTATATATCCGTCGTTATCAGCAGGTAAATTATAATCTAAGGCTAAAAGAAAATCTCCGTTAAGCAGCCGGTATCCTGTCCCTACCTTTATATTCAACGGTAATTCATCCCCCTCTTCTACAAACTTTATTTCCCCTCCCAAATTCTGTACATTAAATCCTAACGATAAATTTTCTACAGGGGTTTTATATAAACTTCCTATATCCAATGCATACGCTACCGCCGATTTATCATCTAACTTTTCCTGGATAAATTTTATACTTATCCCTCCGAATAGACCTACTTTCCATTGATCGCTTATTTTTTTATTCCCCATTAGCTTCCTACCGTACGATAGGGCTACGGCTAAATCATACGCCGTTAGATTATTTGACGGCATACCAGTTTCGGAATATCCATCTATATCATTTATCGTTAAATAATAAACACTCCCCCCTAATACTCCTTTCCTTCCCAGCGGATGTGCATATCCCATAAATTGATAATTTATCCCTTCCCACCATTTAAGATACATCAAACTTACTTCTTTCCTCTCTAATTGCCCTAACCCTGCCGGGTTCCAATAAACCGCACCTACATCATCCGCCACTCCGCAAAATGCCCCTCCCATTCCTGCCCCTCTTGCTCCCACTTTTAACTTAAGAAAATTCGCTCCCGTAGTCCCTTCCGAACTACTGCCAAAAGCAATAAGTTGAAAATAAAAAACACAGAATATTGCCAGGCCAAGAATAAAAAACATCCTTACCGAATCTTTTACTTCCTCTTTTAGAATTTCTTTTCTTTTCATTTTTATTTTCCTCCCTTTTTTAAATCATTTATTTTTTATCTTTACTTTATTATCATCAATTTCCCGCTCTTATGTTCTCTTTCGTTTTCTATATAATAAATATATACCCCGCTGGCTAATCTCTTTCCTCCCTTATTTTTTACATCCCAGATTAATTGCCCGTCCCCATCTTCCTCTTTAAGCGTTACAATCAACTCTCCGCTAATGGTAAATATCTTTATCGTGACCTGCGAAGAAAGTCCGGTAAAGGTAATCTGATTATGTCCTTGATAGGCTCTGAAGGGAACAGGAAAGGCGTAAGCAGAAGTTAAATTAGTATCATTTGCCCCCATCAATACAAAAGTGGAAAAGTGCGGAACCTTTGCCGTAACTATATTACTTTCTACATCTACCACTGAACCCGGTATCCTTACCCATAAATTATTATTTTCGTCTAAATAATGTATAGCCAAAGTCTTTTCCCTTACTAACGGAAATGTGCCGTCAACAATCCCGTCGTTATCATTATCTAAATAAGGAATAGTTAAATTTACTGCCGCATTAAAAGTTATGTTATATAAATTTCCGTTTATATCATACGCATTCAATTCCCGAAATGTATTATCAAGGGGATATTTACAAGTATCCCCTTGCCTTTTAAGTTTACTCTCTGCCTGAATAATTCCCTCTTGATCTGCTGACTCTAAACTAATCTTAATATATCCATCTTCCGGCAAAGCATTGGCTGCTAAAACTACTTCCGTGCTTTCATCTTCCCCCAACACAGTATTAGTAACTGTACTCTCCATTATGGTAACAAATTTCCAGTCCTTAGCTCCGAGCAAAGGATTACCCTCCACATCCTGTGCATCAATTAAAACAACTACCTCATAAGTATAATTTTTATTCAATGGTTCATTCGGTTGAAAAATAACAGTAGTATCATTTTCCCAAGTAAACACTCCACTTACCAACTCATTTATAACCTGTCCATCTTTATCTCTCACAACTTTTAAACTCATTGCTGATTCTACAGAGGTTTTATCCATTTCCTTGTTAAATACTACTCTAACAAAACTGTCCGGCAACAAACCTACAGCTCCTTCATCAGGTATAATTGATATCACCATCGGCTCTTTGGGGTAAATTCTGACAGTATCATTGGAAACATCCCCCGGGTCATTTGCATCAACATAGGTCACATTAACTATTTCTGTACCCAATGCTTCCAATTCATAATTACCCTTGGTAGCCGTAGAATTGAGTTTTACAGGAAGGCCTACTGTATTTCTGAATATCCCGGTATCATTTCCGGTTTCAACTAAGGTAAGTACTTCCTCATCACCGGTAGAACTATTAGATATAGTTACACTTACCTGCTGTTGTGAACCATTGTGGAGATTCTCATCATTATCGTTGACCGTAACAAAAATTTCATCCGTTTCAATACTATAAAAAGTTATGTCTACACCTCCACTATCGATAAATCCGGTAATACTATCTTCAACCCACTGAATAGACGAATTTACATCCATAAAATTATCGGCAAGGTTACCCCGGGTGGAATTAACAAAAACTAAATCAGCATCGTTATTTACAGTTACATCGTAGGTCCCACTATCATCGAAAACACATCCGTCAAAGCTACAATCTATAGCATCTATCGTTAGATGACTACCTCCATCAGCTACATTACCAAACGATGTCTGGTCGAATTTGATAATCGTAGCACCACTACTAATATTTAAACCGTTTGTATCTAAATTACTAAAATTTGTATAATCACAATTTATGCTGCCATTCACATTAAAACCCCAAAAAGTACTATCCCCGCTATAAAGCAAAGTCTTCTGATTCGTTTGAGAACCCCCGATTATATTTAGTGTATTTCCGTTTTCTATAATGAATTCTGTGCCTATCGGTGTGGAATAAAACTCTATCTTTTTTTGCACATTGGCATCACCACTACCGGAATACAATTCCGTATCATATCGCCAATTGGTTGTACCGGCAGGAATACTATAATCTCCCCATATCCTGACTACTCCTGGTATCTGGTCGTGTTTTTGCGAAATAATCCAACTTCCAGGATTAATCAAGCCCGTAGTACGTACTTCAGTCGTACTGGCTAATTGACAATTTTTTAAAGTAAGTGTAGAATCGCTTAAATAAATATCTCCCGCCATATTTTCTCCAATGGTGCCAAAATTACAATTTATAAGTTCATTCCCCGTACTATTGGAGGAAATCAGCCCAGTAACATTACTATAACTTATATTTCCAGTCAAAGTGTTATTATTACTTTCATATAAAGCAATACCATTTCCATCACTATAAGAAACATTATTGTTTAATTGATTACTGTGACTATTATAAAGTCTAATACTGCCATCAAGAGCTTGGCTATAACAAGTATTACTATTTAAAGTATTATTATTACTGTCTTCGATTAAAATCCCAAGCAATTCATTTTTATAACAAGTATTACCGGTTATGATATTATTACCACCACCAAAAAGACGAATACCTGCTCCCTCTATACTACCTCTATTGTTATCATGACAATGATTGTTTTGGAGTGTATTGGAAGAACACACAAACATCCAGATTCCTACTCTACAACTCCAGACAACAGTATCAATAATTCCCATTCCGTTAGCTTCATTGTTATTTGAACACCCAATCATATAAATACCATATTCGTTATTGCTTATATAACAATCTTTTATAAGTACCCCCTCATTTGGCATATCCCCATCAACATTCTCAATATATATCCCTGTTTTAAGGTTTTCCCATCTTCCCATTTCACTTATTTGACAGTATTCTAATGTGGTTTGAGAACCATCTTTCAAATAAATATAAGTATTATGATCCGGGTCTAAGGCAGTAATTATGCAATCATGAAAACGCCAGTCTCCCTTGGCATTAAAAACACCTCCTGATTCCACAATAATACCGTATAATCCCGGGGCAATCTTAGTAGTTGTCCTTGTTCTTAAACTTAAAGTCCCCATAACTAAAATATCCCCCTGAACAATCCATGTCCCATCAATTGCAGTATGATTTACCACTCCACCACTATTTATAGTCACAGCACCACAGGTAAGATCGGCAGTAATACCTACCGTATGCTCATTGGTAATAGTAACTGTATCATCTACCCCGTCAGGATAACCGGGATTATCCCAAGTAGCATCTTCATTCCAATTCCCACTACCCACGGAAATATAATCAACCGCCCACATCCGGGGAACAATCGTCAACATACTAATTATTATTATTAATGCCATCATTATCTTTCTATCAATATTCTCTCGTTTTATTAAAATCAAAAATTTTTTCATTTTTTCCCCTTTGCATCTCATTTACAATTTAATAATATATACATACCTCTATAAATATATTTGTGCAATTTTTATGCCAAAACATAAAAAAACTAAACAAAAACAAAAAAAAATAAAATTCTCAAATTAATAAGGAAATATTAACAAAAACAAGACTTCAGAAAAACATACATTTTGCGTGTTCGCTACTTTTTAAGGCGGTTCATTTCCCACTCTATAATGTTTTAAAACATCAATAGATTCCTGCTGGAGTTTATCCCGTACTTGATACGGGACAGGACTGATAATAAGGGGAAAAAAGCTATTTTGCAGAAATAATTAAGGGAAAATCTTAAATAAAAAATTAATAAAATAATAAATTATTTATTTATCAAATGTGGAGTTTTTCTACATGGTGGGCAATTTTTCTACATTTTAAAGCCAAATTTTTTCATCTTATTATAAAGCGATTTACGATCAATACCTAAAACTTTTGCTGCTTTTACCTTGTTACCGGCTACTTCCTGCAATACTTTTTTAATCACTTTTTTTTCTAATTGTTCAATTGCCTGTTTTAAATTTAAAGATTCGGAAATAATTATTCCCTTGTCCCGGGAAGTAAACTCCTTTGAGGCAGGAGATAATAGCTGAAACCTTTCCGGTAAATGTCGGGGAAAAATAGTTTCCTCCGCAAGAAGAACCGCCCTTTTTATAACATTTTTCATCTCCCTTATGTTTCCTGACCAGGAATACTGATTAAATAATTTAAGCACTTCAGGCGAAAAACAATTTATTTGTTTATGCAGTTCCATATTAGCTTCTTTTAAAAAATATTGAGCCAAAGGAATAATATCTTCTTTTCTATTATGTAAAGGCGGTAAGAAAATAATAAACTGATTTAAACGATGATATAAATCTTCTCTAAAACAACCTTTTCTTACTGCCTCTTCCAGAGTAAAATTAGTAGCAACAATAATCCTTACATTTATTTTAATAACTTTTTTCCCTCCCAAATGTTGTATTGTTCGCTCTTCCAAAACCCTTAACATTTTAGCCTGAGTAGAGGAAGGTAAATTTCCTATTTCATCTAGAAAAATAGTTCCTTCATTAGCCAATTCAAAATATCCTAACTTTCTTTTATCCGCCCCGGTAAATGCACCTTTTTCATAACCAAAGAGTTCACTCTCTACTAAACTTTCGGGTATTGTGCTACAATCTACAATAATAAAAGGTTTATTCTTTCTTAAACTTTTCTGATGAATAAAATGAGCAACAACTTCCTTTCCTGTTCCACTTTCTCCCTGCAAAATAACTGTTAAATCTGTAGGACTAACTTGTTTTATTTGATTAAAAACATTTTTCATTACCTTACTTTTTCCCAAAATATCTTTTGTTTCTATCTTTTCATGTAAACGCTGCCTGAGAAATTTTACCTCTTCGTTCAGGTTTTTTGTCTTAAACGCTCTTTCAATTACCAAAAGTAATTCTTCATTGGCTATCGGTTTATTAAGATAATCAAATGCACCTAATTTTATTGCTTCCACCGCTGAATTTATTTCACCATAAGCAGTAAACATAATTACTAACAAATCCTGCTCTTTACTCTTCATTCGTTTAAGTAATTCTATCCCATTCATATCCGGTAATCTTATATCTAAAACAGCCAAATCAGGCTGTTCTTCTTCCAGTTTTTTTAAACCTTCTTTTCCGTTTTGAGCCATAATAGGAAAAAATCCTTTTTCCTTTAAAACATTAGACAATGCCCAAAGAATATCAGGTTCATCATCAACGATCAAAATTGTTTTCATTTTGTCTCCTTTAACTTTGTTTTACTTATATTTTGACGTTTCCAAATTTAGGCAGAACAAGGTAAATATACTCTTATAACAGTGCCTTTATTTTCCACACTCTCTACTTCAATCCTTCCCTTGTGTTG
>JAGLYT010000049.1 GCA_023132075.1 bacterium | reverse complement strand
GACTGGCTATTTTACCAATTTCATTAGTAACTGTACATTCAAAAAGTTTTTTGTCCAATAAAATATTAATACGGGAAAGAATTTCTTCGCTGGAGATTTCCTTTTTTTGAAAAGTATGAGCAGGTGCTTGCTTATCCAAAAATGGTTTAAGTTTAAGAATTTTTTCAATCGTACCGGCAAGTTGAGTCATTGCTAAATCTTTGGTAAAAAATTCATCCGCCCCCGTTGCTATTCCCCAAAATTCATCACTTTTTTGTTCAGAAGCAGCCAGCATTATAACAGGAATATAAGCAGTATCTCTATTCCCTTTTAAAAGACGGCAAACCTGATAACCATTCATTTTAGGCATTAATATATCTAATAAAATCAAATCCGGCCTTTCTTTATACACCTTATTTATTGCCTCCACACCATCAGAAGCAACCACTGTAGAATATCCTTTTTTTTCTAAAATAAATCGAATCATTTCTACAACAGTGGGGCTATCATCTGCAATTAATATCTTTTCTTTATTTTTACTCATTTTTATTCCTTTTGCTTCTTTTGAAGTAATGTCAAAAATTTTTAATCAATTTTTTTTTATTTTTTAATAATTCCCTATTTAGATATACCTTTCTACTGCCTTAATCAAATCCTCTTCCTGAAAAGGCTTTGAAAGAAACCCTGCGGCTCCACGTTCTGAAGCTATCTCAGAAAATGTTCCTATTCCCAATGTAGTATAGACTAATACCGGAATGGCCCTGGTCTCGGGGTCCCCCTTAAGCAATTCCAAAACTTTATATCCATCCAAATCAGGAAGTATAATATCAAGAATAATTAAGTCCGGTTTTTGATTTCTGGCTTTAGCCAGCCCTTGACTTCCATTAACTGCTGTAAACACTAGATATTGAGCTTTTTCCAAAATATACTGAGACATCGCAGTTACAGTCGGACTATCATCAATGATTAATATTTTTCCTTTATTCATTATTTTCTTTCGATAGAATATTAATTATTTCATTTGGTATCAAGTCCAAAGATATCACTTTATCCACTCTTACATTATCAATAGTAACTTTAGGCATTCC
The DNA here is from genome assembly GCA_023132075.1 of bacterium. Lineage (GTDB taxonomy): Bacteria > CBDUZB01 > JAGLHV01 > JAGLHV01 > JAGLHV01 > JAGLHV01. The sequence continues at coordinate 7,813 of JAGLYT010000049.1, read as the reverse complement.
AAAAACGACACAACTGTCTTCATCTTGAGCAATAGTCCTCCCACCCGCATTTTTTATCTTTTTCATCCCTTCAACCCCATCTCTTCCCATACCGGTAAGAATAATCCCAATACTATCTGATCCATAAATTGAAGACACAGAAGAAAACAAAACATCTATCGAAGGACGATGCCCATTCACAGGGGAGGTTTTAATTAATCTTATCAATCCATTTTCTTCTACTATTGAATGAGTACCATCGGGAGCAACTAAAGCCTGCCCGGAAATAATTTTCTGTCCTTGTTTTGCCAATTGGACGGAAATTTTACATTTTTTATCTAACCATTCAACCATCCTCTCTGTAAACCCGGCAGCAATATGCTGAACAATAACTATTCCCGCAGGAAAATCTTCGGAAAAACGACTAAGAATATGTAATATTGCCTGCGGTCCTCCCGTCGAAGCACCAACAGCTATTACTTTAAACTTCTCAATATTTTCAGGAACAACAATTTTTTTTAATTTTTTCTCCCTACCTTTTAAATGAGTAACTACCGGCACACTGGAAAGCGTTTTTATTTTTCTTATTAGTTCTCCTCCTGCACGGGAGAAATCACCCCACATTTCAGGAGATGGCTTATCAACTATATCTAAAGCTCCCAATGCTAATGCTTCAAAAACTATTTCTTTTTTCTTCTCAAAAGCAGTTGCTGTAATTATCAAAATAGGTGTGGGATTAAAAGCCATTATTTCTTCAATAGCTTTAAACCCATCCATGACCGGCATTCTTAAATCCAAAGTTACTATATCGGGCCTTAAAGCAGAAACCATTTTCACCGCTTCTTTCCCGTTTCTAGCCACGCCAACTACCTCGATATGGACATCTGTTTCTAATATTTTTTGAATTACTTCTCTGGCTATCAATGAATCATCCGCAATAACTACTCTTATTTTACCAACCACAATAATTCTCCTATCTTTTTCTTTATTCTGTGCCTTTTCTTCTTTTATGTCTGTCATCTTTATTTTTATTTGTAGTCGCCTGATGAACTTGTACTGAGTGTAATCGAAGTATCAGGCTTTCTTTAGTTTTTTCTGTTAACCAATCTAAACTAATATAACCAATCGAAACTGTTTTTTAACTGTCTTTTAAATCCCCCTAACCCCCTTTTTCAAAGGGGGAAAAACTGTACCTTTTCTTTTGCCATTCGCTATTTGCCATTTACAGTCTTTTATCTATGGTCTGTCCTCTCTCTTTTCATTAACACGGTCTTATCGTCTGTCGTCTGTCATCCATCATCTATCATCTGTTATCGATGGACTATCGACTGCTGAAGCAGAGCGAGAGCCTGTCCGCCAATCTTTAAGGCGAGTCTCGCCAATCCGTAAGGCAGACTTGTCTCGCCAGTTAGTAAGGCGGATGGACTATGGACTGTTCTTTGTCTTTATTAACCGTCTTTACTCAATCAATCTTTCTATTGTATCCAATAAAGTACTTTGGTCAAAGGATGATTTCACTATATACGCTTGCGCCCCTGCTTTAATGCCTTTCTTTTTCTCTCCCTCCTTTTCTAAGGAAGTTACAATAATTACAGGCATATCTTTATGTTTATCACTCTTTTTTATCCATTCTGTTAATTGAAATCCATTCATCCGGGGCATTTGAACATCAGCAATTAACAAATCAAATTTCGTATCGTTTAATTTTTCCGTAGCTTCCACTCCATCTATTGCTACTTCTACTTGATACCCTGCCGATTCTATAATGTTTCGCTCCAACTCCCGTGTTGTTAACGAGTCTTCTACTATTAAAATTGAAGGTATTTTCTTCTTTTCTTCCCGGCTACGAAAAACTTTTACTTTATTTATCATGCCTGCCAGATGTATAATTTCCGAAACATTTAAAACTAACACTACTTTTCCGCTTTCCAATAAGGTCGTCCCTATTATATTTCTAATTTTTTTTAAAAAACTACCTAAATTTTTTATAACTATCTCCTCTTCCTCCATTAATTTATCTACCACAATTCCTATTCTTTGCCTCGCATGACTAATTACTACAACAAAAAAACCATCTATTCGCCTTGATTGAACAGGTAAATCCAATAAATCGCTCAGGTTTATCAAAGGAATTACTCTTCGTCCCAACCTAAAAGCCTCTTTCCCTTCCACATAAACAATATCTTCCTTATAAACTTTATTTACTGTCTCTATAAAGGCAATCGGAATAGCAAAAATATTTTGCCCTTCTAATTCTACAAGAAGTACCCGGGTAGTAACTAAAGTTAAAGGTAGGGAAAGCGAAAAATTTGTTCCTTTTCCCTTTTCTGATTCAACTAAAACCATCCCCTTTAATCCCTCGATTTTACTCTTTACGACATCCATCCCTATACCCCGCCCGGAAACATCCGTGATAATCGGACTGGTACTTAATCCCTGCTCAAAAACAAGATACATTGCTTCTCGATCACTAATTTTTTCAAAAGTGTTTTTTCCTATAATTTCTTTCTTTAGGGCTATTTCTTTTAACTTTTTTATATCTATACCCCGGCCATCATCCTCCAGAAAAATATATACTCTCCCGCCTTCCTGCCGGGCAAAAAGCTTCACCTTCCCAACAATTGGTTTATTTAATTGCCGACGTTCTTTCGTTTCTTCTATTCCATGATCAACCGCATTACGTACAAGATGAATTAAAGGGTCTTTAATTTCTTCTAATATTTTCTTATCTAATTCAATATCTTCTCCCTTTATTTCTAATTCTATTTCTTTACCATATTCTCTAGCTAAATCCCTCACTGCCCGGGGGAAAAAATTAAATACGGTAGAAAGGGGAAGCATTCTTACCGCCATTACTTTCTGTTGTAAAGATTCAATAATCAAACTCATTTGTCTGGAGTTCTCATTATATTCATTAAAAACAGCAGCACTTTCATCTTTTATTTGTACATTTTTATTATTAACTTCGTTAAAAATAAGTTCTGCTTCCCTGGAATCAAAATTCCCTTCCCGAAACCTGGTATTATATATTTTATTCCACAAAAAAACTTGTTTCTCAGTCGATTTCTTTAATTCTTTTATTCTGGAAAGACAGCGTTCTGATTTTATTTGCATTACTACTACTTCACCTATAAGATTAACTAACTTATCCATTTTTTCAGTATCTACACGGATAGTTTCCATTATTTTTCTATCAGAAAAAGCCGTCTTTTTTACTTTTTCTTCATCTTTTTCTTCTTCTTTTTCTTCTTCTTGTTCTTCTTCTTGTTCCTCATCTTTTTCTTCATCTTTTTTTCTTTTTTTCTTTTCTGTTGTTTTCTTTTTTATTTTTTTATCTTTCATTCTATCTTTTTTCTTAAAATCAGAGGATGTAATTTCTTCACCCCTGTTAATCTTTTCCAATCTTTCACAAAGGTCTTTTACCTTTACATTGTGCTTTTCCCCTTTCACAATCGCTTTTAGTAAAATATCCACTCCATCCAGGGATTCAAATAAAACATCTATCATTTCTTTTTTTAACTCAATGCTTTTCTGCCTCAATAATCCAAAAATATCTTCCATTCTATGAGTTATTTCGGCTATTTCTTTATATCCCATCATCTTAGCCGACCCTTTCAATGTATGTACTTCCCGTTCCAGCTCCTCAAGTATTTTAGGATTGCCGGAATCATTTTCCATAATTAACAAATCCTGATTCAACACCCGAAGATGTTCTCTTGTTTCTTCCTGGAATTTACTTAAAAACATACTACGATCAAATTTTTTTTCCATTTTTCATTTCCCTGGAGATAAACGTCTTTACAATTTCCTCTCCTAAATTCCCCTTATTACCTAACAATAAGATTTTTGTAAAATAATTTTTTTACCTTCATTTTCCTGTCGCGAATAAACTACTCAGCAGCAACCTGCGGTGAATCGAAAATTTATCCCACATACCTTTTAGGGAATAATTAAACCCAAGCCCCTTTGCCCCCCTTTAAGGGAGTTTATGCTGAGCCCTTCGACTACGCCAACTGAAGTGCCCAGGATCAATAAAAATTATTTTACCTCGAGCATTGCCGCAAAAATACTCGCAACGACATCAAATAAATTGTTTTGTATAAGTCTAATCAACACTTATTATATTTTAAATTTTTCGACCATATCCTTCAATTTCTCAGCTAATAATCCCAATTGGCGTGTAGCAGAAGTTACCTGCCTAGAAGAAATAACTGATTGATTAGACACTTCAGCGATTTGCTTCATCGCCACAGCTACCTGGTCAGTAGCACTTCTTTGCTGCTGCGTAGCCAAACCAATTTGCTTAGCCGAAACAGTAGATTCTTTAATCATTTCTAATATTTCCTCTAATACCCTTCCCGCTTTATGTGATAAAATAACCCCTCTTTCTACACCTTTTATCCCTTCCTCCGTAACCATTATCGATTTATTAGTAGAAGATTGAATTTCACTAATTACTTCTTTTACTTGTTTGGTAGACATCACTACATTCTCCGCTAATTTTTTCACTTCCACCGCGACCACCGCAAAACCCTTCCCCGCCTCTCCCGCTCGAGCGGCTTCAATAGCAGCATTCAAAGCTAATAAATTAGTCTGGTCGGCTATATCATCTATAATTTCAATTACTCTCCCTATCCTTTGTGATTTTTCTCCTAATGCTAAAATATTCTTAGCCGACTCCTGTGTTTTTACCTTAATTTCACTCATCCCCTGCATTGTTTCTTTTATTGCTTTCTCTCCTTCCCTGGTCACATCCAAAGTAGACTCCGCTTTTTTAACCAAAGAATCAGATGTATAAGCAATATTTTTAGAAGTAGCAGCTAATTCCTCCACCGTAGCCGTCGTTTGAGCTACTGATGCGGCCTGCTCACTGGAACCGCTGGATTGCTGTTCAGAAGCAGATAATATTTCCCCTGAACTTGAAGTTATTTGCAGAGCAGCATTACGAAGTTGAATTACCAAAGAACTCAAACTTTTAGTCATCGCATTAAACCCTTTAGTCAACAAACCTATTTCATTTATCTCTTTTATCTGCATCAAACAGGTCAAATTCCCCCTGGAAACCTGCTCGGTACCTTCTAATAATTCCTTGAGGGGAATAACTATACTTTTCACAAAGAAAAAAGAAAGGAAAAGAGCAATTACCATTGTTAAAACAGTTAATATCAAAGTGACTACTTTAATTTTTCTAATCTTCAAAACAGCATTTTCCTGAGACATGCCCACACGAACAACACCAACCTGTTTCTCTGATGCAGAACTTGATTCTTTCCCGGAAAACAAAGATATTTCCGAATCTAATAATTCTTCTTCACCAGCATAGACAGGAATAACGACGTCTAATAAAGGAATATTCTTTATACGATGAAACGTTACTTTGGGAACAAGAGATTGAAAAGCTTCCCGGTTTTTCTTTCCCATAAATAAATCACGCATCTCATTAATATTATCACTGGCTATTATTTCCCCGTTTCTATCCTGAATAGCAACATAGATCACTTCGCTTTTCTGAACCTGAAGAACACTTTCAATAAGTTTATCCAGTATTTCTTCATTTCCGATAGAAATTCCATACTCACTATTATAAGCTAAATTTTTTGCTAAAACAACTCCCTTCTCCTCCAAACTATGATAGATTTGCTTTTTGTATTGTACAATGAAAAACCCGCTAAGAACCACCGACACAGAAAACACTAAACAACTAATATAAATAATTGCCTTCTTTTGTAAACCCATATTAGCCTTCCATTCTTTTACGTGACTTAAATCTACCATTTTTCCTCCCCTTATTCTTCTATTTTTTTTAAATTATATGTTTTACTTGAAAAATTTAATCTTTTTATTTTTCATTGCTTTTTCCGGTATATCTATTCCGATTAACTTCGCCACTTTAAGATTAACAGCCATGTTTACTTTTCTTGGAAAAGAAATAGGAATTTCTCTGGGTTTTTCTCCATCAATAATTCTTAAGGCAATCTCGCCTGCCTGCCTCCCCATATCCTTATAGTCGGGATATAAAGCTAAAAGTGCTCCTTTTTTTACCATATTTACTGAAAACCCCAATACAGGCATCTTATTTTTTAAAGCAGTTTCTAAAATAAAAGTGATAGACTGGGAAGTATAAACAGTAGTATCAACTACTGCCCATAAAACATCTACACTGTCTTTAAAAGTCTTCACCGCTTCAGGGACTTCTTTTCGAAAATTAACTATTCGCGATACTAATCGTAATCCTAAATTTTCCGTTACTTTTTTCCCCTCTTTAATTATGAAACTACTTTTAACCGGATTATAAATAACTCCGATACGTTTGGCAAAAGGAATTATCTGTTTCAAAGCCAAAAATTGAGTACTTACCGGAATATCTAAACACACACCCGTAAAATTATTCATGGAACTTTTTCTGCTTTTAACAACGCCCTTTCCTACAGGATTGAGAACCAAACAAAATATTACAGGAATTCTACTAATTCTTTTTTTTATTAACCTGGTTGACTCCCCACCTAAAGTAAGAATTAAATCCGGTTCTTTTAGTATTATATCTCCTATCACTTTTTCAAAACGTTTTTCTTGCAAATTATAGAAAACAAACTTTATTTGTTTTTTGCCTTTTTTAATTCTCTGCTTAAACCCTGCATAAGCCTCATTATAAGCACTAAATCTCTGATCTCTAATCACTGCAACAGTTAAAGCAGACACAGGCATTGTCCAAAAAAGTAAAAAACTAAAAAACAAAACAATTTTCATTTTGTTTTTAATTATCATCCTCATCGTTTCTCCCATAAGCAATTTTAGTTTTCCCTCTTTTTCTTTTTTAGAGCAACATTAACACAATAAAACAATCCCCCATAAAGAACAACACAACCAAATATTAACATTACGATCGCCATTATTTCCCCTCCTATTTTTTTTGTAGGAATGTCAAAACATTTGACATTTTTTTACATCTATAACGATTAAAGAGATTTTTGCTTAGAGAACACGCAAAATATTGTATTTTGCAAATTCTTTTTATTACCCTGACTTTATTTATTTCGTTTTTACTTTCATCAAAGTATATGCACCTATTACCACCAGCACCACCATCCCCCATCCACCGGAAAACAAAACCCACCCGGGATATTCTTCATAAGGAATTTTTATCTCGTTCCACAAATTCTTTAAAATCAAAACCACCAAAATCAAAGGGGTAATAAACTTGATTACTATATTCCACCATTTTCCTATACTAAAATCAGAGTGTTCATTTACATACTTTCTGATTCTTTCGGCTCCCAAGACATATCCTATTACTAAACATTCAGCCAACCCCACTGCTACCAAACCAAAAGTCGTTATAAAATGATCTACTACATCCAACCAATATAATCCGGCCCTTGTAGTAAAAATAAGACCCAGAAAAAAAGCTGTCGCACAAACGACAAGATTAACTTTCAAGCGGGAAACACCCCACTTTTCCATTCCTCCCGCCACTACTGCTTCTACCAGAGAAAAAGCAGAATCAATTCCTAAAGTTAAAAGCATTATAAAAAAAAGCACTCCAAAAAATGCCGCACCGAAAGGTAAAAGACTAATAATCGTAGGGTAAGCTACAAAAGCCAATCCCGGCCCTGCAGCTACAACTTTATCCACCCCCACTCCTGTAGAGCAGGCTAAATATCCTAATGTGCTAAAAACAGCAAATCCGGCAAAAAAACTTATTCCCGCATCTGCCAGTCCGGTAATAAAAGCATTATTCACTACATCCGATTTTTTTGGTAAATAGCTGGCATAGGCAATCAATACTCCAAACCCTAAACTCAAAGAGAAGAAAATCTGAGAATAAGCCGCCAAC